>CALBZH010000205.1 GCA_937889795.1 uncultured Syntrophobacteraceae bacterium
CGAGGCGGTTCGATTTCGTGGGGAGCCCGAGTCGGTGTGGAAGGACGAGGATCGTGTCATTCAGACTCCCGACGGGGAGGTCCCGATTCGGCTCTATACGCCTCGGGATGGTGCGCCGCTCCCGGTTCTGGCCTACTTTCACGGTGGCGGAGGCGTGGTGGGCAACCTCGACACGCACGATGCGCTGTGCCGCATGCTGGCCAATGCAGCGGACTGCATCGTGGCGGCGGTCGACTACCGCTTGGCTCCCGAGCACAAATACCCCGCGGGCTTAAATGATTGCTTCGCCACGACGCGATGGCTCGTCGATCAGGCGGCCACCTTTCGAGGGGACCCGTGCCGGATCGCCGTCGGAGGCGACAGCGCGGGAGCCAGCCTGGCTGCGGGACTGGCTTTGGTGGCACGCGAGCGGGGTGGGCCCGACATCGTGGCCCAACTTCTCTTCTACCCGATGATGGATCACTTCGATCCACCTAAACCATCCCATCAAGAGAACGGCTCAGGCTATTTCTTAACCCTTAGTGGGATGAGATGGTTCCTCGATCATTATCTGCCGCACGATTTTGATCGCACTGATCCCTATTTATTCCCACTCCAGTGCAAGGATTTGAGATATCTACCACCAGCGGTCATTCTGACGGCAGAGTATGACCCCCTGAGAGATGATGGCAAATGTTTTGCCGAACAGCTGCTGCAAGCTGGCGTTCCGGTTTATTACAAGTGTGTTGAAGGCATGATGCATGGTTTTACAGTGATGCATAATCGATTGAATAGAGCCAAGTCAGCTATAAAAGAGGCTGCATTTCATATGAAAGCTTTGCTCCAATAATGTGTATTTGGAGCGGGATCTAGAGACCAACGCCTGCGACCGGAAGAAGGTGCTTTCTCTGCGCTGAGATGCGTGCGTCCGTCTGCCGCAGCGTAAAGGCTGAGCTCATGGTTATGGATAAGAAGGTGGAAAACAGTCCGGAGGTCGAATCCGAGAGGCGCGTGGCGGGTGCAGCCAAAACGGTCCAGCCGGCGGTCAAGTTCGAGGTGTTTGGCGAGGAAATGCTCGAAAAGGATGTCCGGTCGAGCGGCAACAGTGGACGGGTTTACCTGCCACCCGAGTGGGTCGGGCGTCGCGTGAAAATCATCAGGATCGACTGAACGGATTCGGGGTTGGCAATGCATGAGAAGAGCCGAGACATCGTCATTAGAAAGCTCGAGGAAGGGGACGCCGGCGACGTGAGCGAAATCTACAGCCTGATCACCCAGAAGCCGGTCGGTCCGGATTTCACGAGGCTGGTTGTGGAGCACGCCTATCGAGATGACCACGAAGCGCCCTTTGTCGCGGAGCTCGACGGCAGAGTGGTGGGGTTCATGATCAGCTACATCGTCACGCTGGGCTTCGGTGCCGAAGAGAACGCCTACATCGCCACGATGGGGGTACATCCCCGTTACATGGGACAAGGGATCGGGACGAAAATGACGAAGGAGGTCTTCAAGTTCTACCAGGCAAGGGGCGTTGACCATGTCTACACCTCGGTCCGCTGGGACTCCACGGATCTCCTGTCCTTCTGCAAGACCATGGGGTTTGAGCGGAGCGATTTCATCAACCTGCAACGCGAGCTGGGCGGAGCCGACTGAGCTGGGTCCGAGAAACCTCGAAACGGACGAATCCCGATGGAATACAGAGACTACTTGGAGCAATACTGCTCGAGCAAGATCGTCAGCGCTGAGGCCGCGGTGTCGAAAATCAAGAGCGGTAGTCGCGTATTCATCGGAACGGGGTGCGGGGAGCCCCAGCATTTGATTCGCGCGATGGTCGGGGACATGAGCCTGCACGACATCCAGACGTACCAGATGCTCTCGGACACACTTGCCCACTACATCGACGACCCATCCTTCCTGAGACGTTTTTCCATCAAGCTCTTTTTCATCAGCTTCGTCATGCGGCGCGCGGCTTTCGAGGGCAAGCTGGACTACCTGCCGGCCTACCTGTCCCAGATTCCCAAGTTGTTCTCGAGCAAGAGCATCGGGCTCGACGTGGCGCTGGTTCAGGTCAGTCCCCCGGACCGTTGGGGCTATTGCAGCTTGGGAGTCTCGGTCGACATCACCCGGTCGGGCATCGACAATTCGAAGCTCATCATCGCTCAGGTCAATCCCCGCATGCCCCGGACGCTGGGAGACACGTTCGTTCACCTGGATCAGATCGACTACGTGGTTCCCTTCGAGGAGCCGCTCATCGAAAACCACCCCGTGGTTCCGAACGAGGTGGTCGCATCCCGAATCGGTCATTATGTGTCCCAGCTCGTCGATGACGGCGCAACGCTGCAGATCGGGTTCGGGCGGCTGCCGTCCTCACTCCTGAAGCAGCTCGAAGGCAAAAAGGATCTGGGGATCCACACGCAGGTCATCACCGATGGCCTGCTCTCCCTGTTCGAAAAGAAGGTGATCACCAACAAGCGCAAGACGTTGCTTCCCGGTCGGGCTGTGGCTTCCCTCTGCATGGGATCGCGGAAGATCTATGACTTCGTGGACAACAATCCCATCTTCTACTTTCGCGATTCCGAATTCGTCAACGACCCCACCGTGATCGCACGCAACGACCAGCTCGTGTCCCTCTGCTCGGCCCTCGAGGTCGATCTGACGGGGCAGGTGTGCATGGATTCCATGGGGTATCTCTTCTACAGCGGCATCGGCGACCAGGTGGATTTCATCCGGGGAAGCGCCATGTCGAAAGGCGGGTTCTCCATTGTCGCCCTGCCGTCGACAGCCCAAAACGGTCAAGTCTCCCGAATCGTCTCCCACCTCAGCGAGGGAGCCGGTGTGGCGACCACCCGGGGGGACGTCAACTTTGTCGTGACCGAGTATGGCATCGCCGAGCTTCAGGGGAAGAGCATCTACCAGAGGAGCATCGAGCTGGCCCAGATCGCGCACCCCAAGTTCCGGCGCCAGCTCATCGATTCGGCCAAGACCCACCATTACATCTTCGCGGATCAGCTGCCGCCGCACGAAGACGACCTCATCGTCCTTGAAGCCTACAAGAGCTCGCTGGAGCTCAAGAATGGCAAAGTCATCGAGATCCGGCCGCTTTTGCCTTCCGACGAATTCGAATACCGGAGCTTCTTCTATTCACTCCAGGACGAGACCATCTATTCCCGGTTTTTCCACTACAGACGGATCTTCAGCCACGAGAAGGTCCAGAAGGAGGTCGCCAATGTGGATTACTCGAAGAACATGACCCTGATCGGCCTGGTCTCGGAGGGGGGACACAAGGAGATCATGGCCATCGGATCTTACGCGGAGGGCGGGGACAACAGGGCGGAGGTCGCCTTCGTGGTGCGGGAGGATTACCAGGGATTGGGGATTGGATCCCACCTCCTATCATCGCTCGAGAGCATCGCGGTTGAAAACGGCTACAGGGGATTCGCGGCGACGGTTCTCAAGACAAACAAGGGAATGATCCGGGTTTTTCAGAAACGATACCCTGATGCAAGGATGTCGTGGAGCGGTGGAGACGTCGAGCTGACGATGGATTTTGCCATGACGAGGACAGGCTCACAGGAAGGAGTACGGGGATGACGGGGAGATCGCTGAAAGTCGGAGAGCTGTTCAACAGCAGTCGGTTCACTTCGTACCAGGTTCTGATCTGCGGTCTCTGCTTTTTCATCACCTTTCTGGATGGTTTCGACTTGACGGTCGTGGGCGTTGCCTTGCCCAAGATCGCCGAGTTCCTGGGCTCGGATCCGAGCGCCCTTGGGCTTGCCCTGAGCGCCGGTCAACTGGGACCGCTGCTGGGGGCCATCGGGCTGGGCATGCTGGCGGACCGCCTGGGTCGCAAGTGGATGCTGTTCGTCTCGGCCGTGATCTTCGGCATCTTCACCCTGCTCACGGCCTTCATCACGAATGTGGAGCAGCTGGCCTTGTACCGCTTTCTTGCCGGAATCGGCCTGGGCGGAGCCGTCCCGAATGCCCTGACTTTCGGCTCCGAGTACGCCCCGAGGCGATCGAGGACGCGCATCGTTGCCACCATGTATGCGGGGATGCCCGCCGGGGCCATGGTCGGTGGACTCGCCGCCGCCTATCTCATCCCCCGGTTCGGTTGGGAGTCGCTCTTTCTGGCGGGGGGCTGCACGCCTATCCTCGCCGGTTGCCTTGTCGCGCTGCTCCTGCCAGAGTCCTTGGAATTCCTGGTTCGCCGAAACAGGGAGCAGGACAAGGCCCGTATCCGGAGAATCGTTTCGAGAATCGCTCCGGCTCTGGCGGAGGACAACGAGGTGCGGTTCGTCCCCACGGAAACGAAGCTGCCGGGCGTGCCGTTGAAGCGGCTTTTCACCGAAGGGCGTGCCGTCACGACCGTGCTGTTGTGGGTGATCTGCACGGGGGCCTTGTACCTGCTTTGGATCCTGAACACCTGGTCCCCCACGCTGCTTCGCAAGGCGGGCGCCTCGGTGCAGCAGTACAGCCTCGCCTATGCGTTCCTTTGCTTTGGGGCAGCGGTGTCGTCGGTCTTCGTGGGTCGTTTCATGGACGAGTACAATCCGTTCCGCGTGCTGCAGGTCGGGTTCACGCTCGCCTGTCTCAGTCTGGTCGCGTTCGGGATCGGGGCGAGCAGTGGCTCGTTTGTGAGCATCGCCATTCTCTCCATTGTTTGCGGGATCTGCATCAACGGCAGCCAAACCGGAACGCTCGCCGTCGCAACCGTGTCCTACCCGTCTGATATCCGGGGGACCGGGATTGGCTGGGCGTACGCTGTGGCGAAGGTCGGTGCGATGCTCGCCCCCGTCGTCGGGGGCTTTCTGCTCAGCCGAAACTGGAGTGTCAGTCAGCTCTGCAGTGTCAACGCCCTGGTCGGGGTCCTTACCGCTGGGGTGCTCCTCCTCCTGGAGCGACACGTGTCCGCCGGAGAAGTCAAGGCACAGGAAGCGGCACTGGTGGAAGCCAGGGCGGGGCACGGGGCTTCGATGAAAGAATCACCCGTCATTGCTGAATAGCGTCGCTCTCCTGCTCATCCTGCACTCGCGTCGCACTCATCGAGATTCTCTCCTCGCTCGACCAGAAGCATTTGACAGAGCACCGCTGGAGTCCTGAAGCTACCTTAAGGATGCGATATAGCTGTCTAGGCCGTTGACCGGCTCATCGCCCGGTGCTATGGTGCCCGGATACAAAGGGTGCCTGCACCAGGGCTGATCTTATGCTGATGGGATGAGTGTGATGGGGCAAGAAAAAACAGTCAGGGCGGCGAAGGAGCCGACCGCTTCTCCTGGAGCTGCCCAGCCGAAGGTGAAATTCGAGGTTTTCGGCGAGGAGATGCTCGAGAAGGAGGTCAAGCTCAGCGGAAACAGCGGCCGGGTTTATCTGCCTCCTGATTGGGTTGGCCACCGCGTCAAAATTATTAGAATCGATTGAGATCATCCGGGGAATAGAATGGAATCCGTTCAAGAGAAGGTGTCCATCAGAACGCTGCGGGCGGAGGATGCTGATGAAATCAGAGTGATCTACGGCCTCATCACCAACAAGGAGGTGAACTCGGGTTTCAACAGATTGGTTGTCGAACGTGCTCATGAGGCGGGTCATGAAGCGCATTTCGTAGCTGAGCTGGATGGTAAGGTCGTCGGGTTTATGATCAGCTACATCCTCCCCTTCGGATTTGGGGCTGAAGAGTGCGCCTACATCGCCACGATGGGCGTGCACCCCAAGGTCATGGGGCAGGGCATCGGGGCGGGCATGATCAAGGAAGTCTTCAAGTTCTATCGATCGAAAAAGGTCGTCCGCGTCTACGCCTCCATCCGTTGGGACTCAACCGATCTGCTTTCGTTCTGCAAGACCGTGGGATTCGAGCGGAGCGAGTATATCAATCTCCAGAAGGAGCTTGAATAGAGCCGACGCAGCGGCCTCACGGCCATGATGAGGCGGCATCGTACCTCCTTGGGCCCGCTGGCCCCCGATGGCAATCGGCGCCCGTGCTGGGATCGCTCGGGGAGCGGAGACCCGCTGATCACTTCTTTGGCCATCCCACCGATTGCGACAGGATGATCTTCTGTTCCGGTCTCAGTTTCAACTCTTTGCCGAGATTCTCTTTGTCGATACTGGCGCGCACGACGGTCGCCAGCCCTTCCGATGCACAGAACAGGTAAACATTCTGGCTGATGAAGCCAGCATCTGCGCCGACCCAAACGTCTTTATCCGCTCCGCCGCTGACTTTCGCGTAGTCCGCGACATAGACCAGGTTCAGGGCGGCCTCTTTCACGAAGGCCTGCGTTCCCGCCATGGCCCGTATGTCCTTGTCGCCGATGGGGTTGAGGACGTTTCTCTTGGAGTCCCACAGGAATGAGCCGTCAGCGTTCAGCACATAGATGTCGAATTCCTGCCAGTTTTTCGCGGATGGCGCAGTCCTGCGGCCGTCCGGCCGATTGATGCCGAAGGCGGCCCACAAGAGATTCGAAAGCATTTGAGGGGCGAGCTTGCCCTCCCCAAAGGCACGCGTGGTCATCCGTTCTTTCAGGGCTTGCATGAGGGGTTTTCCGCCTTCCATCTGCGGGCTCGGCAACTGGATCGGTCCAGCGGCCCGTGCGGGAAGCGCCAATAACATCGAAAATACAGCCATGCCGACAAGCAGATTGAATCCGCGCTTCATGGGAGCCCTCCCGAATAAGTATTCTCTTTGGTTGGACACGCTCTGGGATCTTGTGGCTATGGAAACTAAGATCGCGTTGCACGAAAGCAAGGAGGA
>CALBZH010000206.1 GCA_937889795.1 uncultured Syntrophobacteraceae bacterium
GCTCGTGCGTCTGCCCTGGACGGAAAAAGCGCTGGAAACGGCCGTCCTCATGATCCGCCACAAGGACAAGTGGATCTCACCCGTGTTGAGCGTTTTCATGGACCTGGTCAAGGAGCACGTCGGCCGCGCCTGATGGAATCCCCCCTGAGTAAAGCGTCACTCAATCAGGTGTTGTCCGTAAACAAGACGACCGTCAGCCCGGTGAACCGTCATGACCCGGGGAGTACAACAGACTCGGAAAGAGCCTAGACCTCCCAACTTCGTCATCCCGGCAGGCTTCTAGCCGGGATCCAGGTTTCTTTCTTTGGGGGGAATGTTGCTGCATACCGGCTGAAGCCTGTCCCTGCAGGCTCTAAGCCGGTAGACTGCCGGGATGGCGTTCGCTGTGTTTACGGACATCGTATTGTGTGGCGGTATACTGCTAAGCGCGTGGCAATAAGAGGCTACCCACCCGCTCGGAGCCCGCTTCGGATAGGGGTAGGGACGGCAGATCACCGCCCCTCCCTCCGAACCGGACTGGCGGATCTCCCGCATCCGGCTCTCCGGTTGGTGGTTGACCTCATGAGGACTGAATGAGGGCCTGACGAGCCGATACAAGGCTGTGGAGCCCGTGGTCCCGAAAGAAACGATTTGGCCAGCGATTATGATCTCGACCTCGACTCATTCCTTGGCGTTTGGTGCGTTTGCGCAAAATGCTGCGCAGGCGGCGGCGTATCCATTGGTCGATGCGGGGAAAGGTCCAACGATTGCTGTGTTTGAAGTAACCAAACCATCCTCTGAGCGTTGTGTTAACGTCGGCTATGATCTCCGTCAGGCTATTACTGTTGCAGCGTCTGGTTTTCCGGCGGATCGTGTCCTTGAGCTTCATCAAGCTTTTCTTACGCGGCCACCGAGCGCCTCGCTCGAAATGATAGCCAAGGAAGTCAAACCCCACTCCTCGCTCCAGAGCGTCCACCAAACGCGTCTTCTCCGGATGCAGGCTAAGTTCCTTCTCTTTCGTCAGCTGCGCTACAAGACACAGTGCTTCTTGGGCTTGCTCATGAGTGCGGCACATGATGACAAAGTCGTCAGCGTAGCGCACCATCGCAAATCCGGCCCGAGCCACAGCGACGTCGATCGAGTGCAGATACAGATTCGAAAGCAGTGGGCTGAGCACGGCTCCCTGGGGAGCTCCTTTCTCCGGCGTCCACAGTTCCATTTCCTCAAGGATATCCTGCTTGAGAAATGCCTCGATCAGCTTCATGACCCTGCTGTCCGCAATGTAGCTGCCTATTTCCTTCAGAAGCTGCTGGTGAGGGATGCTGTCAAAGTAGGACTTCAGATCCGCATCCACTACGTGCACATATCCCGCCTTCAGCAGCCGGTCTACTTCCCTGAGGGCGTCTTTACATCCCCGCCCGGGACGGAATCCATAGCTGTGTGGTGCAAATTCCTTCTCAAAGATTGGCTCGATCACAAGACGCAACGCTGCTTGAACCACGCGGTCTCGCACACAAGGAATCCCGAGCGGTCTTTTGTCCTTGGAGCCCGGCTTGTCGATATAGACTCGCAGGATTGGCCTTGGCCGGTAGATGCCTTCCTTCAGCTCATGGCGGAGTCAATCAAGGTCGCCCTGCAGATTGACTTCGAAGTCTGCGATACTTTGGTGGTCCGACCCCGCACTCCCTTTGTTCGCCTTTACCCTAAGCCATGCTGCTTGGAGAGTTGTCAGTCTATAGACCTTGTCAATCAGGCTGAACCATACGCCTCCTTTCACCCCGCGTTTAAGGGCATCCAGCATGCTGTCCGTCCATATCGAACGTTCCACCCACTCCCACTCCGTGGGCTGGGCTTCTCCCGTTTGTTTAGTCTCTTCAGACACTGCCACGAAGTTTCCTTCATCCAATATGGGCTTCCCGCATCCACCTTCCCGCACCCCTTCGCTCCACGGGCATTACCCCGCTTCCTCACTACTACGGGTGCTCTGACTCCTGCCCGGCTGGCTCTTCGTGCCCACACGAGGGGCAATGAACACCTACCTTGTTCCGGACAGGTCTCCCTGGTTCACATGACACAGCCTTCCCTGCATTCCGTCTCCAACCACCTGACGCGCACCATCATCGCTTATGCGCTGCCCACCCAGCGTGATGGTCTTTCCGGATTCCGCGCTGATGGGTCTGCCCTGGCGGATTCTGGATCTGGACTTCGCTATTCGCTAGCAAGCTCCTCGCTACGTATGGCCGAATCGAGTTCGTCATCCTACGGACTGCAGGTTCGCCTCCGGTTGCTCTCCACCCCGCCTCACGGCGACGCAGTTACCTTCAGCTTCCGGGA
>CALBZH010000207.1 GCA_937889795.1 uncultured Syntrophobacteraceae bacterium
GTTCATCATGGGCGTCAACAGCGGGATGCGTGTCCAGGACCTGCTTGGATTGCGTATCAAGGACGTCTCCGAACTCAAGGTCGGAGATCGCATCTCAGTCAAGGAGAAAAAGACCGGCAAGGAAAACGTGATCATCATCAACAAGGAAATCAAGATGGCTTTAGGTGAATACCTGAACGCTGGAGAGCATCAGCCTAATCACTTCCTGTTCAAGAGCAGGAAGGGGCGAAACTATCCGCTGACGACCTTTCGAGTAACGCGGCTCGTGAAATCCTGGGCTGAGGCGGTGGGCGTCCATGGAAACTTCGGAGCGCATACTCTTCGAAAAACCTGGACCTACCATCAAAGGAAAACCTTCGGAGTTTCCTGGGAAGTGCTGGCCAAGAGGCTCAATCATTCAAGTCCGAGCATTACCCGTCGATACCTCGGCATAGCCGACGAGGAAGTTGAGGAAATCCTAATGAATGCGATTTGAGGTTCAGATGGGGCAACAGCCCCATCTTTTTGTACTATTTTCAAGAGACAGGAGTCAGAAATGGGAGTTTATAATCGTGGTGGTCGATGGATGGTTTATTTTTGGGAAGACGGGAAAAGACATGACCGTTCTTTTGGACGTGGAGAGGAGGCTCAAGCAGCCGCTGTCGAATTTGACTCGTCATTCAAGTTGACAAAGCAATTGTCAAAATCAACAATAGATAATGCTCAAAGCATTCAGAACATAAATGTGATTCAAGCTTCTACAGCAAGCGTTTCACCAGAAAATGGAGCGAATAAGCTTAAGCTCTTAGACTTGGCAAATCATTTCATTGAGCACCTCAAGGCTTCAGGCCGCTCGGAATCTCATATTCGCAGCATAGAGCTGCATGTGAAAAAGCAGTTCTTGCCTGTGCTTGGAAACAAAATGGTTGATTATATGAGTTACCCGATTGATATTCTACCGTTTATTCGTCACTTTCAGGAGAAAAGCGACAAGACCGGTAGAAAACGTTCGTTGGCGACCATCAACATGTACAGTGATGGTTATCACCTGACACCGCCGCCCCTGGCGGGCGTCGATTAGGCTGCTTTTCCGGTTCCCTTGTTCTTGTCCGCTCCAGTCTTCGGGATGCCCTTGAGGAAGACGTCCAGGGGCGTTTTACCGTTCATCCCTCGTCCCTGATGCGGACGTTCCGTGTTGTAGCGCTGGAGATAGGCGTCCAGGTCCTTCTGCATCTCCTCCAGGCTCTCGTACCACCTCTGGCGGCCCTTGATCCGGAAGTGCTCGTCCAAAAGCGTGCGGTGCAGGCGCTCCACAAAGCCGTTGCTCTGCGGGCGGCGCACCTTCGTTGTGCGGTGCTCGATCCCTTCAAGCTGAAGAAACAGTTCGTAGGGATGGCGGTCGGGCCTGCCGCAGAACTCGCGGCCGTTGTCCGAAAGAACCGTTTCGATCCGCGCCTCATGCGCTTCAAAGAACGGCAAGACGTCCTCGTTGAGGACATGCACGGCCGTCACCGGCAGCTTGCTCGTGTAGAGGCGGCCGAAAGCGTAGCGGCTGAAACAGTCGATGACCGACTGCATGTACACCCTGCCCACGCCCTTGAGCGTGCCGACGAAGAACGTGTCCACAGCCACGAGATCGCCGGTATGCCTGGTCTCGATGTGCCGTTCCCGAAACTCCGGGCTGAATCGCTCCAGCAAGCGTACTTGCTCGTCGGTCAACTCCAGCTTTTGCTCTCGGGCGGTTTTCTCCAGACGCAGAA
Source organism: uncultured Syntrophobacteraceae bacterium (assembly GCA_937889795.1). Lineage (GTDB taxonomy): Bacteria > Desulfobacterota > Syntrophobacteria > Syntrophobacterales > Syntrophobacteraceae > CALBZH01. The sequence goes on from CALBZH010000207.1 coordinate 1,740, forward strand.
GTCTCTCGTGCCGGGTCAAGAGATTGTGGCGGCTCCAAACGCCACGTACGCCGCCCGCGCTGACTTGAATCCCTTGCAAGACGAGTTGCTGCGCAACTCGAAGAGGACCGTGAGAAGGGCATTTCAGGCTGTGGTCCAAGATAGCGGTCTCCACGGCCTCATCAACCCGGTTGGGGTGCGGTCCCCGAGGACCGGGAAGGCGATCAAGCAATCCTTCGGAGCCGAAGGTCTGAAAATTGCGCCGGATTTCATAAAACTGTTGCCGAGAATATCCCATGATCGCGCAGGCTTTGCTCACATTTCCCAACTCTGTCGCCAGCTCTAGCAGACTCAGCTTCCTTCGTGCTACCTTCTTTCCCGTGGTCATGTCGTTCTCCTTGTCTGGGTTGATGAAGTCTCGCAGCTCCATCGATACCTCAGCCAAGGGCGGCATGACCACTTGCGTTTGAAGGGTCGAGTGTCAGGTTATAACCATCTCACTTCAGATAAGTAACGACATTCCTCGACGCCCCAAGCTGACTCTCACACCCGGCCCCTCTCATTACTTCTGATATATCAGTATGTTCCGGAGATTCTCGTTGCCACAAGAGGTGAATCACGGAGCCCCCTCCCTTGGCGAACTCTGAAGCGGCCATGAATCCGCAGCCACCCCTCCCCGCCTTGCCCGATTATTCCAGATATTGTAGAGCCAAAGCCCTGGCGGCGGACAGGGGCGGTCTTGCGCTCCCCCGCCGCCGATCCTTATTTCTCACGCCCGGTCAGGATGG
>CALBZH010000208.1 GCA_937889795.1 uncultured Syntrophobacteraceae bacterium
GGCTTCTGGCGGCCTTGGGCATGTTCTTCGTCGTTCCCTGTCTGACTGCCGCAGAGGCACTTGAGAGCAGAGATGCTGGCTAATCTGAACAATGAGTCCGTCCAGGAGATCGACGATGAAAATGGGCTGAGAATGGAGCAGCGAGAGAACGTGCGCGCCCAAGAGGAGCGATTGCGGGCGCTGTTTGGTGTGAAGGCACGATTTCAGCGGGATCGAAAACGGAGTGGAGACCGCGTCTGAGATCCCCGCTCTTTTCTGCTTGACAGCGGTAAATTCAGGGCTTATTGGGCTTTTCAGCCGCCAGAAGAACCGCTTTGGCGTGCGTGGAGTGGAAATCAGTGAAAATCATTCGAGGAAATGGATTATTGGGCCAACCCTTGGCCGGACCAGAAACCCTTTCTTGGAGGAAAGCCATGAAAGACAACGAAGACCAACCCCCCAGTAGGGACGATTCACACACTACCACGTGGAAGTTGCGTCCATGATCGGATGATTCAGGCTTTTCTCCCATCATCTCCTCACCCGACCGCTTCTTCCACGAGCACAACGTGGTGCAGGCGGAGGGTACGAGGCATTCCGACCCCCTTCCCGGAAAACATCCGGTGGAGGCCATCCCTTTCCCCTCCCAAACGTTTACAAGGCAAACGATCCGCAGCCGAGGATGGTCCATTTGAGCTCGCCGCTAGTGCTCTGTCAACTTTGTTTAACAAGGTACACCTCCCTTTGATTCCCCCTCAAGGGGGGCTGGTGGGTGTTCTCTTGCCCGGCATGACTTCTTTGACGGAGCACTAGGATCGAACCGTCGCGGCTCGGCTCTCCTTGGTGCACTTGAGGTGCGCGATGAAGGAAAAAGGGTGGCCCATGAACAGAATTCTCTTCAAGAAGCTCTCCAGGGTTTCAGGTCCTCAACCGAATGGATCCAACTCCCTGCGCCAAGTGAGCGAGCATGAGCGCCGCTTGATCGACCTCTGCACCGCCCCTGTGCAAGAAGCCCTCGCCGCGATCCAAACGAATCCGCGAGGTTTGAGCACGGAAGAGGCTGAGCGGCGCCTCGAGGAATTTGGGCTAAACGAGCTGGCCCAGGCCAAGCGACTGGGGTTTTGGGCGGACATCGCTCAACGGTGCAAGAGTCCCCTGGTGGTCCAATTGCTGGTCATCGGATCGATTTCAGCCCTCATCGGAGAGTTTAAATCGGCTGTGATCGTGACGATGATGGTGCTCTTGAGCGTGGGGCTCTCCTACCTCCTGGATCGCCGCTCGAACCGAGCCGTCGAGGCGCTGGGGAAGCGCGTGCAGTCTCGCACGAGGGTTTTGCGCGACGGCAGGGAGACCGAGGTGAAGATATCAGAGGTCGTGCCGGGTGACGTGGTGCTCTTGAGCGCCGGCTCGATCGTTCCTGCCGATCTGCGATTGCTCAGCGCAAAGGATTTCTTCGTGAGCGAAGCGGCGCTTTCCGGCGAGTCCATGGCCGTGGAGAAGAGGGCAGGGGCCGCCCCCCGCGGAGATCGAACGGCATGGGAGCTCCCCAATGCCTGCTTTCTTGGGAGCAGCGTGACCAGCGGAACGGCTCGCGGGGTTGTGGTGAGCACCGGCCCGAAGACCTTGTTCGGTGCCATTTCACAGCGCTTGACCGAGCAGCGAGACGAAACGAGCTTCGACAAGGGGGTGCGCTCCTTCACCTGGCTCATGATCCGGTTCATGCTGATCATGGTGTGCGCGGTGTTCTTGATCGTTGGGATAACCAAGGGCAACTGGGTGGAGGCCCTGCTTTTCGGTTTGTCCATCGCCGTGGGGCTTACGCCCGAAATGCTGCCGATGATTGTGACCGTGAACCTGGCCAAAGGCGCCCTGACGATGGCCAAGAAGAAGGTCATCGTGAAGCGGCTCCCGTCCATACAGGATTTTGGAGCGATGGACGTCCTGTGCACGGACAAGACGGGAACCCTCACTCAGGACCGGGTGATCCTGGAGCGTTACGTGGACATCACGGGGCACATGAGCGAGGATGTCCTGAGCTATGCCTACCTCAACAGCTACTACCAGACCGGCCTGCGCAATCTGCTCGACCGGGCGGTCCTGGACCATTCCGACCTGGACGCGGAAACACACTGCACGCTTGTCGACGAGCTGCCGTTCGATTTCCAGCGCCGGAGGATGTCCGTCGTGGTGGACTATGAAGGCGATCATGTGCTGATCTGCAAAGGCGCCGTCGAGGAAATCTATGCCTGCTGCAGCTACTACCAGCTGGGTGATGAAGTGTATCCCCTGATCGAAATGCTTCGGGATGACCTTTTCGAGGAGGTCGAGCGACTCAACAAGGACGGCTACCGGGTGCTCGGCATCGCTTACCGCGAATTCCCCCGCGAGAGGACGACCTATAACGTGGCGGACGAGGGGGATCTCGTTCTGCTGGGCTACGTCGCGTTTTTCGACCCGCCCAAGGATTCGGCGGCTGAAGCCTTGAGGCTCCTGACCGAGACGGGGGTGCGTGTGAAGGTGGTTACCGGAGACAACGGGCTGGTCACCGGCAAGGTATGCCGGGACGTGGGCCTTGCGGCACGGCGCATCGTCACGGGGGCCGAGCTCGCGGACATGGCCGGTGATGAATTCACCCGCACCGTGATTGAGGAGGACGTGTTCGTCAAGGTGACTCCGATGCAAAAGGAGCAAATCGTTCGCGAGCTCCGCGGTGCCGGTCGTGTCGTGGGATTCATGGGGGACGGCATCAACGACGCCCCGGCGCTCAAGGCGGCCGATGTCGGGATCTCGGTGGATTCGGCCGTTGACGTGGCCAAGGAGGCGGCGGACATCGTGCTGCTCGAAAAGAGCCTGCTGGTCCTCAAAGAAGGAATCGTCGAGGGAAGACGGGTCTTTGCGAACATCGTGAAATACATCCGCATGGGGGCAAGCTCCAACTTCGGCAACATGTTCAGCGTGCTGGGTGCGAGTTACCTCTTTCCCTTTCTGCCCATGCTTCCCGTGCAAATTCTGACGAACAACCTCTTGTACGATTTCTCGCAGACCGGCATTCCAACCGACAATGTGGACGAAGAGCAGATCGCGAAGCCGCTCAAGTGGAACATCGGTAATGTGAAACGCTTCATGGTCTTCATCGGACCCGTCAGCTCGATCTTCGATTATGCGACGTTCGCCCTCATGTGGATCTTTTTCCAGTGCAGCGGCTTTGCCGATCCCCTCCTGGGGCCGGAGAAGAAAGAAGCGCTTGCAAGCCTCTTCCAGACCGGATGGTTCGTGGAGTCGCTGCTGACCCAAACGCTGATCGTTCACATCATTCGTACGCGGCGCATTCCTTTCATCGGGAGTCGCGCATCACTCCACATGACGCTGACAACGCTCGTCATCATGGCCATCGGCACGTGGCTTCCCTATTCACCGTTTGCGGCAGCGCTGGGCATGACGCCTTTGCCGGCCGTCTACTGGCTGTGGATCGCGGGCTTCCTGGCTGCGTACGGGGTCTTGACGCACGCAGTCAAGAGCTGGTTTTTCAATCGTCATGGAGGTGATTGATCATGGAAAGTCTGCTGGATGCGCTGCAGGAAGGCCGGCTGATTGAGCTGCCCGACGACAACAAAGACGATGCCCTCCAGTTCCTGGCCCACATCATCGAGGCCATCCCGTCGCTTCCGGCGGGGACCGACGTTTTGGGGCTGGTGATGGCGCGGGAGCGCTCGACGAGGACGGCGCTTGGGAAAGGGTGGGCCTGTCCCCATGCACGGGTGTCGTTTGAAGAAGATCTTCTCTGCGTGGTGGGCTGGAGCCCCGCGGGGATCGACTACGGGGCGTCGGATGGCGTCCCCGTGTCGATCATCGCCATGTACTTGGTGCCCGAGAACCAGAGGAACCATTTCCTCCGGGAGGTGTCCGTCCTGGCCAAGGCCTTGACGAGCTATCCCGACCTCGACCGCCTCGGATCGGCTACGGAGCTCAACGAGGTTCGCGAGCACCTGCTTGAGCTCATCAGCTCGACCAAGGAGACCGCCGGTCCCGACACGCGGGCACGGATGATCCAGCTGCAGACGCGGCAAACGGCCCCCGCGATTCCGGCTCACGACCTAGCCAATCTCCTGGTCGAGCCGCTCACGATTGTCACCGGACCCGGATTCAAACCCATTGTGCTCGCTCAGGATCCGCAGCTCGTGGAGTACTTTGAGGCGGCGTCTGGCATGGTCGACAAGCTTGGAGCCGAGGGTATGTATCAAAAAGGCGCATGGCGCCTTATAAAGCGAGGCGAGGTCCTCTACCAAGGAGACCGCATCGTCTACGACTGCCTGGCGATCAGAGTCGCCACCGCCGGATAGGATGTGCAAGGGTGTCGGGACTCATCGGGGTGGGTGAATGGAGTGCAATTCACGACCGTTGGTGATTGCCCTTTGCCAAGGTGTCGGGTGTCTGGTTTCGGGTGTCAGCGAGAGAGGCCAGAAGCCGTTCGACTGAAACCTGAACACTGAAACCTGAAACCAACGGTCTCGAATTGCACGCGGGTGAATGCGCGCGGTTCTTCCGTGTCACCGCCGTTCCTTGGGATCAACGCTTGAGTGGGTTGCCGAAAATCGCCGCCTGTCCCAGCCCCTCTCGTGCGAAATCATCGTTGCGAGGATGCAAAGCCAACGCGCAGCAATGAATCCCGACTGATCATGCCCCTGAATTTCCCGTTCTCGTCAACCACCGGCAGCCGCTTGAAGGCCCGGTCGACCATGACCCGGATGGCCTCCTCGATCGTGGCGTCCTCACGAATCGTAACGATGTCGGTATTCATGACTTCGGCCGCCGTCCGGGCGCGAAGGAGATCCCTCAATTCCCGGCTCCTCCGACCCCGCTCCGTGAAGGGCATCTTGCCCACGAAATAGTCCCATATTCCGGGATGGCGGTCGGAGAAAGCGATGAGGAGGTCGCGGTCCGAGATCAGGCCAAGAAACCGTCCGGTCTCGTCCACAACACAAACCCGTTGAATGTCATTGCAGTCGATCGTGCGCATCACTTCTTCGATGGGCGAGTCCGGAGCGACGGTGTGCGCGTCCCGGCGCATGATGTCCGAGACGTGCTTCATCCCTTCGACATGGACGTGCTGCTTCTCGAAGGCGTTCCAGTTCGGGCATTCCCTCATCGCCGAGTAGAACACGTCCACCCGCGAGAGGATTCCGACCAGCTTGCCGTCTCCGTCGACCACCGGAAGCCGCTTGACCCCTTTGCTGACCATGCGCTCAACCGCTTCCGTGACCAGTCTATCCTCCCGGATGGTGATGGCGGGCTCGGTCATGACGTCTTCAGCGCGCTTCTTGGCCAAACCATCGAGAACGGCCCCGATCTTCTCGCGCTCCGACTGTGCCAGGAGCCCCAGCCGCATGGGCATCCCGGCTTTGTAGATCAGGTCCCCCTGGGCGATGACGCCAACCGGCCGGTCTACCCCGTCGACCACGGGAAGCCCTGTGAACGTCGATGACAACAGGATGCTGGCCACTTCATTCAGAGGCGTGTGCCGGTAGACTTTCTTGGGATCGGGGGTCATGACCTCGCAGACCCTCGTTTGCCTGGGCAGGAGAAGACCGCGGGTCTTGTGCGCGATCACGTCCACATCGCGGGCGGCGACGATGCCGTCTGTCACCATCGCGTCGACGTGAGAAAGAACGGTCTCGAAGTTGAAGGCCGGCAGGATGATGGTGATGCGGATCGGCATGTTGTACGAAAGAGCTTCGATCAGTTCCGTGGCCACCTCACCACTCTCGTACGAGCCCTCGACGCCTCGCGTCACGATCGTTCTGGCGGCGATCTTGAGGCCGCTCACGAGCTCGACGACGGCACTGTGGAGCGGCCTTCCGCGCACGCGACTCTCTTCGCTGGCATAGATCTCGATGATCTTGTATCGAAGCATGAAACCGCCCTCCCTATTTCAACCGTCCGATCCACATGCCGAGAAAAACCAGCGCTGTACCCAAGACATTGTTGGAGAGGAAGTTCATGAGTGTCACGAGCTGCTTTCCCGCCCGCGCGGCGTTGACTGTTTCGAAGGCGTACGTCGAAAAGGTTGTGAGCGCGCCCAGGTATCCGGTAACGAAGAAAAGGCGAGCCGAGGGGCTCATGATCGAGAATCCCCTGTCGGCCAGGGCAAAAGCCAAGCCGATGAGAAAACAGCCCGAAAGATTCACGATGAGCGTGCCCCACGGAAACCGTGCTCCAAAAAGGGCCGCCGCAAGCAGGGAAATGCCATACCGGGAAAGCGCACCGAGGCTGCCGCCCGCCATTACCAAGAGGATTTTCATCGGCCATCCATCAGCTCGAAAGAACGTTCGCAGTCGATCGAGCGGGGGTTGTATCGACATGAGCTTGTTCTTGATTCCATCCAGGCTCAGCGTGCGAGTGCGCGCGGTCTTCTGAGCACGATTCGGTGAAAGTCGAGCCCGTTCGCCGGGCTTGGGTCTTTTTCGTTTCATGGCCACCCGATCTATCGAACGACCACCACCGTGCAGTGCGCGTAGCTCAACACCCGCTTGGCTACCGAGCCGAGAAGCCATCGCTGCATGAAGCTCTCCCCGCGATGGCCCATCACGATGGTATCCACCCCTTCTTCGTTGGCCAGGAGT
>CALBZH010000209.1 GCA_937889795.1 uncultured Syntrophobacteraceae bacterium
GTGCCGGACGACGCGCCCACATTATTCGTGCGCAAGCGTTGGGAAAGCCTGGTGCGCACGGAAGACGGTCTAGATCGACGCTTCTACGAACTGTGTGTCCTATCCGAGCTGAAGAACTCGCTGCGTTCCGGTGATATCTGGGTCCAAGGGTCGCGCCAGTTTAAGGATTTCGAGGACTACCTGTAGTGGACCGGAATCATAATTTTCCGGACCCGGAATTATCGAAAGTCAGGGCCCACATTAATTGGAACTCTCCCGAGGTGCCGACCCAGATTATCCGTTTCTGGACCCACTTTATGCGATTCCAGACCCACAATAAATGATACGGACCCACTTTGTCTGGAACCATCGGGCTTCCTCAAGCAGGGAGCCCACCTTCATCTTGCCCCAATCTGTCCAGAAATAACGATGGTTTTGGCGAGACTCTTTTGTCTGTATTTTTCACGTTTCTTCTGTATCATATGCGTGCCAAACAAAACGAAATGACCTTTTTTCAGAAAAGAGGCCTAATTTGACTCATTTTGCTTATCTCAGGGTCTCTCGAGACACTCAAGACGTGGCCAACCAGAAGTACGGCATCCTGGATTACTGCAACGGAAAGGGCATCTCTCCCGTCACGCTGGTCGAGGATACCGAGAGCCGCAAGAAGCCATGGCGCGAGCGGGGGATCGGTCAAATTCTGCAGGATGCGAGCGAGGGGGATGTGATTTTGGCGGCTGAGATATCCCGGTTGGGGGGATCGCCCCTGCAGGTTCTTGAAATCTTGGAAGAGGCTGCCAGAAAGAAAGCTTCCGTGCACATCGTGAAGAGCCAGATCGTCATGGATGGATCGCTCCAGAGCGCAATCATTGCGACCGTCCTGGGCTTGGCGGCTCAAATCGAAAGGGAGTTCATCTCAGTGCGCACCAAGGAGGCCTTGGCTAGAAGGAAAGCCGAAGGAGTGAAGTTGGGGCGCCCCAGGGGAGAAGCTCCAAGGCTGAAGCTCGACTCCCAGCGGGAGATGATCCTGGACTACCTCGGAAAGAATGTCAGTCGAAGGTCGATCGCCCGAATCCTCGGATGCTCGCCTTCGACCCTTTATGCTTGGCTCAGGCGCAATAAGATCAAATAGCCATGTACCGGAAAAAGATCCCGGAGGAACGTCTCATCGAGATCAAAAAGCGGCTGGATCTTCTGCCGCCGAGGAGCGGGGAGCGCCGTGACCTCATCCGGGCTTTCGGGGAGCTTTACGGCGTATCCGTCAATTCAGTCTACCGTGCTTTGCGGGAACGGGGGCGGCCCAGAGGCCTGCGACGTTCTGATGCTGGAAGATCCCGCATTCTGCCCACATCCGAGATGGAATGGTATTGCCAGATCATCGTGGCCATGAAGATCCGTACCCTCAACAAGAAAGGGCATCATCTCTCGACTGTTGAATCGATCCGCATCCTTGAGGAGTTTGGCATTCTCACTTCCCGGGGTCTGGTCCAAGCTCCCAAAGCAGTCCTCAAGAAGACCACGGTCAACCGGTACTTGAGCGCTTGGGGCTACGATTTGATGAGCCTCCAGGTTGAGCCTGTGGTCACCCACTTTCAGGCGCGGTATTCCAACGAATGCTGGCAGCTCGATCTCAGTCCCTCCGATTTGAAGGACCTTCCAATCTGGCCGGACTGGATCGATCCGCAACACGGTCGGCCTCAGCTGATGCTCTACAGCGTCGTCGACGACCGAAGCGGGGTGGCTTACCAGGAATATCACGCAACCTACGGGGAGGATGTGGAGGCGGTGCTACGCTTCCTGTTTCGGGCCATGTCTCCCAAGGAGATAGAAGGCTTCCCGTTCCAGGGCATTCCCCTCATGATCTACATGGACAGTGGTTCCATAGCGAGAAGCCAGGTGTTCCAAAGGGTCATGGAGCTCCTGGGGATCGACATCCGGACGCATGTTCCCCGGGGAAAGGACGGCCGCCGGTCCACGGCCCGTGCCAAAGGGAAGGTCGAACGGCCCTTTAGGACCGTAAAGGAGGTGCACGAGACGCTCTATCATTTCCATAAGCCTCAAGATGAGCAGGAGGCCAACCGGTGGCTTTTGAACTTCATTCTGCGATACGACGAGAAGAAGCACCGCACCGAAGACCATTCCCGCATTGAAGACTGGATCAAGAACATTTCGCCCACCGGTATCCGGAAAATGTGCTCCTGGGAGCGGTTCTGTGCATTTGCCCGGGAGCCCGAGCGACGCAAAGTGGGAAGCGACGCGAGGATCACCGTGAGTGGCACCCTCTATCAGCTGAGCCCGGAGCTGGCGGGTCAGGAAGTCATTCTCTGGTGGGGGTTCTTCGATACCGAGCTCTTTGTCGAGCTTGGAGAAAAACGTTTTGGCCCCTACCAGCCAGCCGGCGGTCCGATTCCGTTGCACCGCTTCCGAAAGTTCAAAAAGACGCAGGCGGAGAAGCGAGCGGATGCCATTGAAGCGCTTGCCCGGGAGCTGGATCTGCCAAAGAAGGCCCTTGAGATGGACACTCGAACGCTTGAGGCCCTCAAGAGAGAGCTCCCCGTAGACTCCCGTTTCGTTGAATTCCAGGATCCCGATCCTTTTCAAGAGCTCTGCTACCCCTCTGTCATCGAGGCCAAGAAAGCCATCGCCGACTACTTGGGCATCCCACTGGCTAAGCTTGATCCAGCGCAACTTGCCAAGATCAATGAAGTCCTTACCAGCACCCTCAAGAAGAAAGATGTGATGGAGGCCATCCGAAATCTCTTCCATTCATCGAAGAAGGGGGGACCCAGTGCGCAATGAGATCCTGCAATACTTTGACTTGGTCGGAGACTTCCGGAAGGTGGGCTATTTTGAAACCGAGCACCTGAAAGGGATTTTTGAAGCGGCCAAGGCAGCCATCAAACTCGGCAAACTGATTACGATCTCAGGGATTGTGGGGTCGGGCAAGACCGTGTTTCTCAAAAGACTACAGGATGAGCTGGCTCGCGAAGACGAGGTTCTCATCGCCAAGTCTCTCTCTCTCGACAAACGCCGGGTGACGCTCCCAACCCTCCTTCTGGCGCTCTTCATGGACCTCACTCCTCAGACGGCAAAGAAGAAAGAGGCCAAGATTCCGTCACACACGGAAAAACAAATCCGTAAACTTCAGGATATCATTCAAAAATACAACAAGCCCGTCGCCCTCTTCATTGACGAAGCACACGATCTCCACGGACAGACCTTAAAGGAGCTCAAGCGCCTGAGAGAAGTCATCGAGCAGGATGGCGGCCTGCTTTCGGTTGTGCTGGCCGGGCATCCCAAGCTGAGAAACGATTTGCGACGATCTTCCATGGAAGAGATCGGTCATCGAATGACCATCTTCAATTTGGACGGCATTGCGGCCAGCAAGCGGGAATACATCGAGTGGCTGCTCGAAAAGTGTATCAAGAGCGGGATCGCCACCGATACGGTCTTTTCCGCCGAGGCCGTTGATCTTCTGGTCGAGCGTCTGGTTACCCCGCTTCAGATTGAGCATTATTTGACGTTGGCGGTTGAAGAAGCCTTCACCATCGGTGCGAGACCGGTCACCGCTGAAATCGTCGCGTCGGTCATCGCAAAGGACATCGATGAGCTGGAATCGAGACTCACACGGATGGGCTACAATGCCAAGCTTCTGGCTCAGATACTCAATATCCGTCCGACCGTCGTGCAGTCTTTCTTTCAGGGGCAACTTCCACCCGGTCGCATGCAAGAGATCCAGAATGAAATGCTGGCGGTTGGAATCCCGATTTAGGCTGACTGGAGGACGGAATGTACTGTTTCACTTGGAACGGCCGCAGGTACGGATCGGAGGCCATGTGCCATGGCCGGTAGGCGCAAGAAAGACCCCACAACCGACGATCGTATGACCCTCGGACGCAAGCGAGAAAGCGCTTCCTTCCCGGCTCCAGGGCCTCACATCTCCCTTCCGGAAGATTA
>CALBZH010000210.1 GCA_937889795.1 uncultured Syntrophobacteraceae bacterium
CGAGATATCCACTCGTGACTGGAGTTCAGACGTGTGCTCTTCCGATCTCACGCGCTGAGGATTGGAAACCTCCTGGTGGGTAATCCGGAAAACGCCGCCGCCATCGAAGTCACGTTCGGCGGGCTCAAGGCCGAATTCCTTGGCAGCACCCTTTTCGCGCTCACCGGCGCGGACCTGGGGGCGCATTTGAACGGGGCGCCGCTAGCCCATTGGAAACGGCACGCGGCCGTGCCCGGCGACCTTCTCTGCCTGGATTTTTCGAGACTCGGTTGCCGCGCTTACATCGCTCTCGCGGGCGGCGTGGATGTTCCCGTGGTCATGGGTAGTCGATCGACTTACCTCAGGGGCGCCTTTGGCGGCTACGAAGGACGATCCTTGCGACGGGGCGATGTCCTGCAACGTGGCCCGTCGCAAGGAGTGCCCATCGATTCAATTCCGAGCCACCTCATTCCGGTCTACACAGCTGAGCCGACGCTCAGGGTGGTCCTGGGGCCCCAGGACGATCGCATCACCGAGGAGGGAATGGCTTCCTTTTTGACGAGCCCCTATGAGGTCACGCAACGCTCCGACCGCATGGGATGCGTGCTGAGCGGTCCTGAGATCCGACACCGCGAGGCAGCCGACATCATTTCCGATGGTGTCGTGGCCGGCGCGATCCAGGTGCCGGGTAGCCGTCAGCCGATCATCCTAATGGCCGACGCCCAAACCACCGGAGGGTACGTGAAGATCGGGACCGTGGCGTCGTTCGACCTACCGCTGGCGGCACAGCTGCTGCCGGGCAATCGGGTCCGGTTCGAAACCGTCAGCCTTCTGGAAGCCAGAGCGATTTATCTGAAGCAGGAGTACCGTTTCCGAAGACTGCGGGAGCAGGCGTCATCACCGGTTTGACAAAGCCCGTTCGCTTTGAGGAGACCCCATGAACGCCAAGGAAGCCGTCCGAGACATCGCCCTGGCGGTTGTCTGATGTGAAGCCGTCTTTATCGAGGATTGTGCCATGAAAACGATCGATCTCAATTGCGACATGGGCGAGAGCTATGGCGTTTACACCCTCGGGAGGGACCCGGAGGTCATCCGATATATCAGTTCCGCCAACATCGCCTGCGGGTTTCATGCGGGTGACCCGCGGGTCATGAGCCGCACGGTGGAGCTGGCGACGGCCCATGGGGTAAGTGTGGGCGCGCACCCCGGCTTCCCGGACCGGCTCGGGTTCGGCCGAAGACAGATGGATTGCAGCCCGGAGGAAATAAGAGACGATGTGATTTACCAAGTCGGTGCACTCCGCGCCTTCTGTGACGTGCACGGGGTCAAGCTGCAGCACGTGAAGCCCCACGGGAGCCTTTACAACATGGCGGCCGCCGACGAATCCATGCTGCGCACCCTTGCGCGGGCGATGGCAGCGCTGGATGCGAAGCTGCTTCTGGTGACTCTGGCTGGACGCGACAGTGAGTACATGGCCCAAATCGGACGCGAGGAGGGCATCCAAATCGTCTTCGAGGCGTTTCCGGACAGGGCTTACACAGCCGAGGGCGCGCTGGTGTCGAGAAAGCTCCCCGGCGCGGTCATTCACGACCCGATGGAAGCCGCGGAGCGGGCCGTGCGAATGGTCAAGGAAGGCAGGGTCATCGCCATCGACGGATCGAGTATCCCCATGAACGCTCAAACCCTGTGTATCCACGGAGACACGCCGACGTCCCTGGAGCTCGCCCGCATCATCCGGGAATCGCTCGAACGCGAAGGAATCACCGTGGAGCCCATGGGGCAGTCCTTCCAAAGCCATTGAGGCGACGTGCGGGCCTTCAGGCAGCCTGCTGGAATCACGGTGTTATCCGGCAATCGTGCTGGATCCCGGTCTTTCACCCAAGGGCGTCAGGCGGACAGACCGGGTTGCACGAGCCGGACGAGCTCCCAAAAGAAACGCCCCGGAGAGCCAGGCGACTCCCACCGGGGCGTTTGATTGTTATCCCCAAACCAATCGATGGAGACAACGCGTGATCAGGCATCCCCACGCTCGCGCTCCGATGTCTCACCGACGGATTTAGCAAAATCCTTGCTCAATACTCACTCATGGCTCTACCCAATGATCGTGCGCCAATCATGGAACGGCGGTCTCGAGGTGCCAGGAGTGCGATGCGAGTGCAGGCAGCGGTTTGCAGCGGCAGTCGCATCGGTTGTGGCTGTTGCGCAGCCCTTGCTTCAACGGCCGGACGACGCGACGGCAAGGCTCCTCAACGGAGTGATCGCCGCGAGCTCCTTAACTGCAGTGGGGATCTTCCTTGACACGCTCCGGGAGAGATGTTAGAAGGACTCCGCTTGTCGGG
>CALBZH010000211.1 GCA_937889795.1 uncultured Syntrophobacteraceae bacterium
AGATATCCACTCGTGACTGGAGTTCAGACGTGTGCTCTTCCGATCTGCGATCGGGGACCTTGCGGGACGGGCATTTCTCCGTGCAAAGGCCGCATCCGGTGCACTGATCCCAACGCACCGAGGTGGTCTTCTTGCGAACCGTGACGACGAAGTTCCCTACATAACCGGAAATGCTTTCGACTTCGCTCAGCGCGTGCAGGGTCACGTTGTCCCGCTGGGACACGTCGACCATCTTGGGCCCGAGGATGCAGGAGGAGCAGTCCACAGTCGGGAATGTCTTGTCGAGCTTGGCCATCTTACCGCCGATGGAGGCCTCGCGCTCCACCAGGACCACGTCGAGGCCAGCCTCGGCGCAGTCCAGGGCCGCCTGAATGCCGGCCACACCCCCGCCGAGGACCATGACCCGCTTGTTGACGGGCACCTTCGAGGAGTAAAGCGGCTGGTTGAAGCGCAGCTTGGCGACGGCCATGCTGACGAGGTCGATCGCCTTGCGCGTGTTGGCCACCCGGTCGTTGCTGATCCACGAACAATGCTCGCGGATGTTGGCCATCTCGAACATGAACCGGTTCAGGCCCGCTTTCTCAACCGCCTTCCGGAACGTGGGCTCATGCATGCGAGGCGAGCATGCGGCAACGACGACACCCTGCAGGCGGTATTCATGGATGGCGCGCTGGATCTCTTCCTGCCCCGGCTGGGAGCACGTGTAAACATAGCTCGTGGCGTACGCGACGTCGGGAAATTCCAGGGTAGCCCTGGCAACGGCTTCGGTATCCACGGTACTCGCGATATTGGTTCCGCACTGGCACACAAAAACGCCGATACGCATTTCAAATTCCTTCCGAGACTTTCTGTAAATCGCTCAGCAACGCATCCGCACTGACCACGAGCTTATCCAAGCCGAGCTCATCGGGAGCGATGCCCAGGGCCAGGCCGACAAGCTGAGGCAGGTACACCACAGGGAGATTGAACGACCGTCTCCAGCGACGATCGACCTGAGACTGCCGCAGATCCAGGTTCTGCTGGCACAGCGGACAAGCGACCGCGACTGCCTGAGCATTCAACCGGGCAGCCATGTCGAGGATGCGCCCGGTGAGCTCCGTCACGATGGGGTTCCGCGCGACGCCATAGGTTGCGCCACAACATTCGGTTTTGAACGGGAAGTCGACCACGGTGGCGCCGATAGTCGTGAGAATCCGATCCATGGACACGGGGTTTTCGGGGTCGTCGAACTGGGCGAACCCCGGCGGTCGCGTCAACAAGCATCCGTAGTACGGCGCGATCATCAGATCCGTGAGCGGGCGTTTCACCCTTGCTTCGGTCAGGAGGCCAGCTTCGAGCGCATTGAACAGGAGCTCGAGCACTGAAATGGCCCGGACCTTCCCCTCGAACGGCATGCCCATGAGGTCCAGCAGCGCTTGGCGGCGCTCCGGGCTGTCGTGGATTTCAAGAGCACCCTTGAGGGACCTCAAACATCCCGGGCACGGGGTCATGACCACGGCGCAGCCCATGCGCTCAGCGATTGCCAAGTTGCGCCCCGCAAGGGCACCGGAGAGGGTGGGGTCCAGCGAATGCGCAGGGGTCGAACCGCAGCAGCTCCATTCCGGAATCTCAAGCAGCTTGATTCCCAGCGCCTTACAGACCGCGCGCGTCGATTGATCGTATTCGATCGCGAGTCCTTCAACGGAGCAGCCGGGGTAATAGGCAACCGAGGAATGCTCACTGGCCATGGCTCCCTCCTTTCCCCGCATTGTCTTTCTGAGCGCTCTGCTCAAAGCGCTTGAAAATCCCGGCGACTTCGCCGCGCTTGCCGATGCGGTGAGGGAAGAAGCTCAGCTTTCCTTTGCGTAGCACAACGGGCGCGAGATCCATGTCCGTAAACGGCTTCCTTGAAAGCAATCCGTAAACGGGGAGGAGGCCCGTCTCAAAAACCCTTCCGAACGCTTTCACTGAGCGGAGGAATTCATCGTAAAACATCTGGATATCGGATTCGGAGACCTTCTTTTCCGTGCGCGACATCACCCTGAGGGACTCCATGACGCTGGCCACGTCGATGTTGCAGGGACATCGAGTGGTGCAGCCCTGGCAGGAGGCACATAGCCAGACGGATCGCGAGCCAAGAACGATGTCTCTCTGGCCCAGCTGAACCAGTCGCATGATCTGATTCACCGGGTAGTCGTAAAACCTTGTGAAGCCGCAGGTGGCGCTGCAGTTGCCGCACTGATAGCACTTGCGGACCTGCTGGCCGCTCGCTGCCTCCACCTCGTGGATGAAGTCTTCATCGCACGTCTTTTGTAAGTCCAGGATGTGAATGGGTTCCATGTTCAATTCTTCTGTCTGAGTGCGACAGCCTCAACGGGTGCTCACTCGGAACGATGATGTTTGTCGTGTGGCTCGGTGCACGGCCACACAAGAAGGTATCCAGAGCCTTACCCGTCATTGTGGCAAAGGCCTGGAGCCAGGGCCGTTTAGAAATCCCGATTCCGGACATCTCCGGAAGGACGCCTGCTTTCCGTTGAAGGCACTCTCCGGTGTGGGAGCTCTTCTCAAAACGACTTGCTCTGAAGCCTGATCATCCATGGAAGCGTCAAGAGCTGCTGCTTTCGTAGCCGAAGTCGATCAACATCTGCTGGTACTCCACCTTCAGCCGCTGATACATGCGTGCGTTCTCTATGGCAAAGGCACATTGCTGGGCGATGGCGGTGGCGAAGTTGATCTCCCGTTTCGTGAAGGGCGGCCGATCGCCCGTCATGAAGCGCAGCACGCCGATGACCTTGTTGCGCACCATCAAGGGGATGGAAAGCACCTTCCGGATGCCTTCCTCGGCAACCGCGGCGGGGTATTGGAGGCGGGGGTCCGTGAACACGTCGTCAATGATCACGATCTTTCCGGCCATGTTGTCCGCGATGCTTCGCTGTGAATGGACCGGTCCCTTTTCAATGAATTCCTTGCTCAGCCCATAGGACTGGGCCACATAGAGATGCTGAGTCTTGGGGTCCAGAAGTCGGACGGTGCAGCCTTTCCCACGGAGCACTTGGGTGACCATCTGAACCACCATCTCCAGAACCTTACCGATGTTGAGCGTGGAGTTGATAGCGCTACTGAGTTCCTGGAAGCTCTGGAGGTAGCGTCGCTCTTCATCGACCAGGGCATCCACCTTTCGCTGCCACTTGAATGTGAGAATCCCTCGGGCAACCAGTGCTTCCGCAAAGCTCAGCTCATTCTGTGTGAATTCCCGGTGCACATTGGAAAAAAGGGCCACCATGGCCAACACCTGCTGATCCACTTCGACGGGGATGAAGGCCGCCGATCGAATCCCTTGAATCATCATGGATTCTTCTTCAGGGATCCGGTCGAGCTGCTGGGGCAGGTTGAGGCAAACAAGCTCGCTGGGAAGCTGAAAGCACACACTGTCACTGGAGTTGACGGACTCGCTGAAGAGAAAGTCTTCTTTGAGGCCGTAACTCGAGACGAGCTCAAGCCTCCCCTCGACGTTTTTCATTTTGATGAAGCACCCGCTCAGCTCAAGCGTTTCCACCGTACGACGGGCAATGAGATTCATAACACTGTTGGTGTCCACACCGTCACACAATGCGCGGCCCACCTCGACAAAAGGCGCCAGATAATCCGGGCTGGGCATATGGCAATTCCCCTGCTGCGGTTTGATTAATCAACGGATGAACGTTTCCGCAAATACAAGCTGGTACGTGGAAGCTAACTCCGTCAGGCAAGAAGGACTGCATGTCCCTATTGCTCGATGGTTCGGCGCGGGACGCTGCTTCCGAGCTCCGCCTTCACCGATTCACCATCATTAAAAACCATCGTGGACTGAAAATCCAGTGGTACGCTGTAGGCAACGGCGCAGCTTTCAGCCGAGCCACCCCGTCGGAGCACTCGGCCGTGGTCTGCTGGCCGGTCTCGCGAAAGCCCGTCAAAGCCCAATACTCTATCATCTTCGATGGCGGAAGGGAAATCCCTCGTCGGAAGTCCACAAGTCCGGCACGAGAGATCCACCTTTCAACAATGCGCTCGTGCCGGATTTGACTTGCGCGGTGCCTTGCTTGACAATCCTGCGCCATTGCAAGGCGAAAAAGAGGCCGAGCTTGCCGTGCTCACGCGGAAACAAATGGAGGAGAGCTCGGCATCAAGGATATCCCTCGGCGGTTAGACGTTATCGATCATTGCGAAAATCTGCGAATCGTCAAAGCCCTGCAGCCGGATGGCGCCGGATCGGCACGAAGCAGCGCAAAGGCCACATCCTTTACAGAGGGCCGGGTTGATCTCGGCCTTTCCCTTGTCGTTGAAAAAGGGCGCCGAGTAAGGACAGACTGTCACGCATGTCCCGCAGACACTGCACAGAGTCGGGTTGACTCGTGCCACCGCACCGCTGACAGCCACCTTGGCCTTGGCCAGCAGGCAGGTTGCTCGGGATGCGGCCGCGAGTGACTGAGCGATGCTCTCGTCGATGGATTTCGGGCAGTGGGCGAGACCGCACATGAAGACCCCTTCGGTCGCAAAATCCACTGGCCTGAGCTTGGCATGCGCTTCGACGAAGAAGCCGTCCTCGTTGAGGGGCACTTTGAAGAACTGGGCCAGGCTCTCGCTCGGGTGCGGCACGATGGCGGTCGCCAAAACGAGCAGGTCCGTTTCCAGCGTGACGGGTCTCCCGAGGATCGGATCGATCAAGGTGATCTCGATGGAGCCGTCACCTCGACGGACTTCAGGCTTTGCTTCCAGATCGTATCGGACGAAAACGACTCCTGCTTCTCGGGCACGGGTGTAAAGATCCTCACGCTCCCCGTAGGTACGGATGTCCCGATAGAGGACGAAGATGTTCATGCCTGGGTTGATCTGCTTGAGCTCGAGAGCGCTTTCCATGGTGTGCGAGCAGCACACGCGGCTGCAGTAAGGACGATCGGGCTCACGAGACCCGACGCACTGAATGAACACCGCCGTACCCGCTTGTTTCAAGGAATCGGCTCCCCCGACAAGCCTGGCATCGAGCTCGAGGGCCGTGAGCACACGAGGGTCTTCCCCATAAAGGTACTCGGACGGGAGGTATTCCTTTCCGCCGGTTGCCAACACGGTGAGACCATGCTTGAGCGTGAAGGTTTCCTCACCATCGGCGCCGTTCGTGCGGAGGTGGGAGGTGAAGTTGCCGACGAAGCCCTCGACCTGCGTGAGCTCCGTCGAAGTGTGGACATGGATCAACGGATGGGCTTCCACCTCCCCCACGATCTGTTTCACGTACTCCGGAATGTTCTCCCCCAACCAGGTCTTATGGAGTGCCTTCGCCTGTCCGCCGAGCTCCGCAGACCGCTCCACCAGATGGACCTCATAGCCCTGGTCGGCCAGGTTCTTGGCTGCGCTCATCCCTGACACGCCGCCTCCGAGGATCATCGTAACGGGCACGAGATCCAGCTCCGCATCGTACAACGGCTCGAGGAGAGCCGCCTTGGCCACGGCCATGCGTACCAGATCCTTGGCTTTTTCCGTGGCCCCGAGCGGATTGCCGCTGTGAACCCAGGAATCCTGGTTGCGAATGTTCGCCATTTCGAACAGATACTTGTTGAGTCCCGCGTTGAGCATCGTTTCCTGGAACAGGGGCTCGTGAGTTCGGGGCGTACAGGCCGCGACGACCACCCGGTTGATTCCCTGCTCCTGGATCACCTGGGCCATCTTGACCTGCGTGTCCTGGGAGCAGGTGTAGAGATTGTCCTCGACGTAAACCACGTAGGGAAGTGTTCGCGCATACTCACGCACTTCGGGCACGTTGACCACGCCCCCAATGTTGATCCCGCACTGGCACACGAACACCCCGATCCGCGGAGGCTCGCCGAGGACGTTGGTTTGGGCTGGCAGCTCTCTTTTCCTGCTCTGGCTTCCGCGAACGTCCTTGAGCTGAACCCCGGCAGCTGCCGCCGCGGCCGAGGCTTCCATGACCGACTGCGGAATGTCCTTGGGACCCTGGACCGCACCGCAAACGTAAACGCCGGGACGCGATGTCGCCACGGGAGTGAAGCTGTCCGTCTTCACAAAACGGTACGAATCGAGCTCAATGCCGAGCCGCTGAGCCATTTCGGCGGTTTCGCGCCCCGACTGGAAGCCCACCGACAGGACCACCAGGTTGAACACCTCGCTTCGCTGCTCGCCGTTCTCCTCCACATACAGAATTTCGACATCCCCGTTGGCTGCGGGGACCAGGGAATGCACGCGGGAGCGGATGAATCGGACACCCTCGTCTCGTGCCCGCTCGTAGTAGCGCTCGAAATCCTTTCCATGGGTGCGGATGTCCATGAAAAAGATCGCCGCATCGAGGCTGCTGTGTGCATGCTCCTTGGCGATCACGGCTTCTTTGATGGCATACATGCAGCAAACCGAGGAGCAGTACGGATTGTCGATCTTGCGGTCACGCGATCCGACGCACTGGAGCCAAGCGATCTTCGATGGCTCTTCGCGGTCGTACGGGCGCATGAGATGCCCCCGGAAGGGTCCCGATGCACTCAGAATGCGCTCAAACTCCAGGCTCGTGATGACATTCGGAAGCGACTCGTAGCCGTAGGTGTCGTACAGAGATGGATTGAACACCTCATCGCCCGTTGCCAGCACGACCGCGCCCACCTCGATCGTCGCGCGGTGCGGCTCGTCGTCATAGCGAATCGCTTTGGCGAGACACACCGTCTCGCAAATTCCGCATCCGATGCAGGCGCTTCGGTCGATGCTGTAAACGAGGGGTACAGCCTGAGCGTACAGAATGCTCGTCGCCTTTCTCTGATCCAGGCTGCAATTGAATTCATTCACGCAGAGCACGGGGCAGACCTGAGCACACTGGCCACATCCGGTGCAGTTGGCCGGATCAATGTAACGAGGCTGGGTCGTCAAGCTCGCCGAAAAGTGCCCAGCTGTCCCGTCAAGAGACTCCACTTTCGTATTCGTCAAGATATTGATGTTCAGATGCCGGCCGACCTCGACCAGTTTGGGCGAGATGACTCACATGGCGCAGTCGTTGGTCGGAAAAGTCTTATCCAATTGGGCCATCAGCCCCCCGATGGAAGGGGACCGGTCCACCAGATGGACGTAGTAGCCCGCATCGGCGAGGTCCAGGGCCGCCTGCATGCCGGCGATTCCTGCGCCAACGACCATCACGGAGCCAATCTTATCACTGCCTGCCAGCGTTGTCATAGAGCGTTCCTTCAGCATGAGATGTCATGATCGCGGGGTTGCGGATCGGCCTGCGCTGTCGAACAGTCGACGGTCCATCCGATCCGTTCTTGGTTATGCAGCTAGGCCGACGAACTTGGGAGTGGTGCCCTCGTACCCGTGCAGGTCCACGCTCCCGCTCTTCTCCAAGTCCCCCAGTCGTTTAGAGACCGTGTAAACGGGGAGGGAGGCCGCCTCGGCGATCTGTCTGACAGAAAGGGGACCAGCTCTGAGGACTTCCAGAATGGCCGCTTTCTCGTATTCCACTTCCACAGCCGATTCGAGGAGCTTGGTGTAGTCTTCTTCCTTGATCCGTTCATGGTACACATTTTCGACGGTCGTCAGCTGCCGTTCCATTCCCATGAGCCATCGAAGCCGGGGAGAGGTGAGGGCCCCTTCCACGGATGCGAGCTGCAGTGCGTGACGCTTTGCATCGAACGGCCCAAGGCCTTCGATCACGGAGCTGAGCTCCTTGACGTAGTCGGCGAAGATCTGCCCTTCGGCCGCACTGACCCACCGAAGCTGAAGCCGATCCCTGCCGATTCCGGCCAGCTCCAGGAGATCCCGAACGACCTGGACCCGGTTCTGGGCGTAGTAGTTGCCTTCGAGGTAATGGCAGTCGCCAATGTGGCAGCCGAAAACCAGCACGGCGTCGAAGCCGCTGGCCAACCCTTCCACCATGTGGAGGGGGTCCACGCGGCCGGAGCACATCGTTCGCAGCACGCGAATCGTCGGCGGGTATTGAAATCGGGAGACTCCCGCGAGGTCCGCCCCCGCGTAGGAGCACCAGTTGCACAGAAATGCGAGAATTTTGGGCTCAAACGGTTCAGTCATCGCTATTGTTCCTTGGCTTGTCTGGGGGCACCACCCGCATGAATGGCCGCGACCATTTGGTTGTTCCGGAAGTGGAGGATGTCGATGGCCTTTTGCGGACAGGCCGCCGCACAAACGCCGCAGCCTTTACAGGACGCTGGAATGGTCTCGGCGACGTATCCTCTTCCGACCACTTCATGGCGCCGGATCGCGCCGAACGGGCAGGACATCTCACACAAACCGCAGCCCGTGCAGAGCTCTGCATTCACCACGGATACGACAGGCTCCACCTCGATGTGCGACTGTGCGAGGATACCCGATGCACGGGCGGCGGCAGCCTGCGCCTGGGCAATGGCCTCGTCGATCGGCTTCGGGTAATGGGCGAGCCCGCACACAAAAACCCCATCCGTAGCAAAGTCAACCGGGCGAAGCTTCATGTGCGCTTCCAGGAAAAACCCGTCTTCGTTCACCGGAACCTTGAGGAGCTTGGACAGCTCCCTGCTCTGGTTCGGTACGATCGCCGTGGCCAAGCTGAGGTAGTCCACCGTGAGCTTCACCGGAAATCCGAGCACATGGTCCCTGACCGTGATGGTGAGCCTTTCCGTGCCCCCCGCGAGGGTCTGCTCCACCAGGGGCTTCTCCTGCAGGGAATAACGGATGAAAAGAACCCCGAGTCTTCTGGCCTGCGTGTAGAGCTCCTCGCGAAGCCCGTAGGTGCGCAGGTCACGATAGAGGATGTAAACCGCAAGGTCGGGCTTCCGAGTCTTCAAATCAATGGCCTGCTGAACGGAGGCGGTGCAGCATACTTTTGAGCAATAGGGGCGGTGGGGCTCGCGAGATCCCACACACTGAATGAAGGCAACCGCTTCTGCTTCTTCCAGTCGCTCGGGCTGCACCGCAAAGAGCTCTTCCAATTCGTGCCAAAGCACGACGCGATCGCTTTGTCCGTAGAGATACTCATTCGGCTCGAACGGCTGGGCTCCCGTGGCCAGCACCACGACTCCGTGGTGAAGATCCCGTTCCCCGGCGTCCGTGGCGACCGTGGTCGTGAACTGTCCGACAAAGCCCTGGACGCGTTTGACTGTCGCCTGCATCAGGACTTCGATCCGGGGATGGCCCAGCACGGCTTCCCGGAGCCTGGACAAATAGCCCTGGATGTCTTCGCCCTTCCAGGTGCGCCGCAGTTTCTGGGCGTTGCCTCCAAGGCGTTGCATTTCTTCGACCAGATAGGTCGTGAACCCTTGATCGGCGAGGTTGATAGCCGCGTTCATGCCAGCAATGCCGCCGCCCACGACGAGGGCCGACTGGTCGAGAGGCACCTGCATGCGCTCGATGGGCTCCAGCAGCACCACCTTGGCAACCGCCATGCGCACGAGATCCTTGGCCTTCACCGTCGCCTTCTCCGGTTCCGACTGGTGCACCCAGGAATCCTGGTCACGAATGTTGGCCAGCTCGAAGAGGTACCGGTTGAGGCCGGCTTCGCGAATGGTCTCCTGAAACAGGGGCTCATGAGTACGCGGTGTGCACGCGGCGACGACGACCCGGTTGAGCCGGTGCTCTTCGATGGCCTCTCGGATGAGCTTCTGCGTATCCTGGCTGCAGGTGAACAGATTCTCCGCGGCATAGACGACGTCGGGCAGCGTCTCCGCGTACTCACGGACCGCCGGAACGTCAACGACACTCCCGATGTTGATGCCGCAGCGACAGACGAAGACGCCCACGCGGGGAGGACCTGTTACGGACGGACTTTCGGGGGGATAGGTCTTCTCCTGCGTCAACGTGCCTCGGGCGGTCGAAAGCAGCGCCGCCGAAGCGCCCGATGCGGCGGAGGCTTCCATGACCGAGGACGGGATGTCTTTCGGGCCGGCAAAAGCGCCGCAGACAAAGATTCCCGGCCTTGACGTCTGGATGGGAGAGAAGCTG
>CALBZH010000212.1 GCA_937889795.1 uncultured Syntrophobacteraceae bacterium
GAAATGACCCGCCGCTTCGTCCAGGCGACTTTGGAAAACAGTGAGATTTACATTGAGGGACAGACGCATTTGCTGAACAACCCTGAGTTTGCTCATGTCGAGCGGATGCGTCGCATGCTGAAAGCATTTGAGGAGAAATCGCGCATCATTCGTTTGCTCGACATGACCATGGAAGGCTCTTCAGGGGTGCAGATTGTCTTGGGGTCTGAAAGCGATTTGACGGACCTGGGAGAAATCAGCTTGATTTCTTCGCCTTATCGGCGTGGTGATTCGTTGATGGGGGTGCTCGGCGTCATTGGTCCGATCAGGATGGATTATTCGCGGATCATTCCTGTGGTCGAGTTCACCGCGGGGCTGCTGAGCGAGATGCTGGAGGATCAAGAAGATCCGGAGCCCATAAGGTCTTAGGCTCGGCATATCGATGGAATGAGGGTGACAGTCGAAGGATGTGGCGTACAGTCCGAGGGTGGAAACGAATGAGCGAAGCGAAAGTCCCGGAGGAGGGTGTTTCACAGGAAACGGGAGAAGAGACCGAGGAGCTGACCGCTGAGGCAGTGAGTGGTGAATCGCCCGAAGAGGACGCAGCGAGTGTTCTGGCTGCCAAGGATGAGGAGATCAGGCAGCTGCAGGACCGCATTCTCAGGATGGCGGCCGAAATGGACAACACCAGGAAGCGGCTTGAGCGTGAGAAGAGCGAAGCCATAAGCTTTGCCAATGTGAGTGTGATCAAGGACATGCTTTCCGTGGTGGACAACTTGGAGCGGGCGCTGCAGCATACCGAAAACGAGACAGAGTGTCCCTCCCCCCTCATCGACGGCGTGAAGATGACGCTCAAGGGATTCTTGGATGTGCTGGCGCGGCATGGATGTGTCCCTTTCGATGCGGTGGGCAAGTCGTTCGACCCCAATTTCCATGAAGCCGTGGCGCAGCAGGAGTCAGCCGAGCACGAGGAGATGACTGTTCTAAGCGAGTTTCAGCGCGGTTACACGCTGAATGATCGGCTTCTGCGGCCCGCGATGGTTCTGGTGTCCAAGGCTCCCAAGTAGGTTTCCCGGCGCTGCATTCCAGTGTGCGCGAGATGCTAAGAGGGAGATGATTTGATTGGTAAAAGAGAACGCGTCGAGAATAGAGTTCCACGCAGAGACATATGATCACGAAGGAGGCCAAACAAATGAGTAAGGTAATTGGAATCGACCTTGGGACCACCAACTCGGTGGTTGCTATCATGGAGGGAAAAGACCCCAAAGTGCTCCCCAACGCGGAAGGGGGCCGGACAACGCCATCGATGGTGGCTTTCACGGACAGTGGCGAGCGACTCGTCGGGCAGGTGGCAAAGCGCCAGGCCATTACCAATCCGGAAAACACGATCTTCGCCGTCAAGCGGTTGATCGGGCGCAAATATGATACCAAGGAAGTTGGACAGGATGTGAAGATCCTGCCTTACAAGATTGTCAAGGCGGGTAACGGAGATGCCCATCTGCAGTGCCGCGGTCGGGATTACAGCCCCACGGAGATTTCCGCTTTCATTCTCATGAAGATGAAGCAGACCGCGGAAGACTACTTGGGGGAAAAGGTCACGGAAGCGGTGATCACCGTCCCGGCCTACTTCAACGACAGTCAGCGGCAGGCGACCAAGGATGCCGGTAAGATCGCTGGCTTGAGCGTCCTGCGGATCATCAACGAGCCGACGGCGGCGTCTCTGGCATACGGCCTCGACAAGAAGAAGGACGAAAAGATTGCAGTCTTCGACTTGGGTGGCGGAACGTACGACATCTCGATTCTGGAAATCGGGGAAGGCGTCTTCGAGGTCAAGTCCACCAACGGCGACACTCACCTGGGAGGAGAAGATTTCGATCAGCGGATCATCGACTGGATGGCCACCGAGTTCAAGAAGGACTATGGGATTGACCTGCGCGGCGACAAGATGGCCCTGCAGCGCCTGAAAGAGGCTGCTGAAAAGGCCAAGATCGAGTTGTCCTCTACCATGGAGACGGAGATCAATCTGCCTTTCATCACGGCAGACGCCTCGGGCCCTAAGCACATGACGATGAAACTGAGCCGGGCAAAGCTCGAGTCGCTCGTCGAAGATCTCATTGACCGTTTGGTTCCGCCCATGGAAAGCGCGCTGCGCGATGCTGGCATACCGCGATCCTCTATCGACGAGGTCATCCTTGTTGGCGGTATGACGCGAATGCCGCGGGTTCAGCAGAAGGTCCAGGAATTCTTTGGCAAAGAGCCGCACAAGGGCGTCAATCCTGATGAAGTCGTGGCGGTCGGTGCCGCAATCCAGGCGGGCGTGCTCAAGGGGGATGTGAAAGACGTTCTGCTGCTTGACGTCACGCCGCTCTCGCTGGGGATTGAGACCCTGGGCGGGGTGATGACGCGACTGATCGAGCGCAACACGACGATCCCCACACGCAAGAGCCAGATTTTCTCGACGGCGACGGACAATCAAACCGCCGTCTCCATCCACGTCCTGCAGGGCGAGCGTGAAATGGCTCCCGACAACAAGACGTTGGGCCGGTTCGAGCTGGTTGGCATCCCGGCGGCGCCTCGTGGGATTCCCCAGATCGAGGTCACCTTTGACATCGATGCCAACGGCATCGTGCATGTTTCGGCCAAGGATCTGGCCACGCAGAAGGAGCAGTCTATCCGGATCACGGCATCCAGCGGGCTGAGCGAAGAGGAGATCAAGAGCTTCGTGAAAGAAGCCGAGATGCACGCCGAGGAAGACAAAAAGAAACGTGAGCTCATCGAAACGCGCAATCATGCGGATACCATGATTTACAGCACGGAGAAGACCTTGCGTGAAATGGGCGACAAGGTTGACGCCCAGACGCGCTCGGATATCGAGTCACAGATCGAGAAGCTGCGCAAAGTGATCGACGGGAACGACAAGGATGCCATCCAGCGCGAGCTGGATCAGCTCATGCAGGTTTCGCACAAACTGGCGGAAGAGGCGTACAAGCGGGCGGCCAGCCAGCAGGCGGGACCCGAGGCGGGACCGGGCGCCCAGGAAGCGGAATCCCGGAAGAAAGCCGACGATGACGTTGTCGATGCTGACTTCGAAGAGGTAAAAGACAAGTAGGGACGAGCCGATTTTATTCGATGGACTTGTGTTGAGCGAGGCACAAAGGGCGTACGATGTTTCGTGTGCCCTTTGTGCTGTTTTGAGGTATAGAACGATGCGTTCGTTCGGTACTGGGATGTTTGCGCGGAGCCGTTTGACCGTTCATCGAGGCCGCTCGTGCCCCGCGTATCCATTCTCAAGGTAGTCTTCATGGCTTGACGAGGTTCCCAATGAAAAGAGCAGCTACGTATCTGGTTGTATGCTTTGTGCTCCTCGCCTTGGCGAGCTGTACGTCGAGCTCGTCTCCTCCCGTCTCCCAGGGTGGGGCTCCGGCACTTTCGGCCACGGTTCCCAAGGATGCAGAGGTCCTCTGGCAGAAGGCCGAGCAGGAAAAGAAGTCGGGTAAAACGGTTGCGGCCATTGCGACGCTGGAGCGGATTGCTCAAGCCTATCCCGGCAATGTGATTGCGCCCAGGGCCCTGCACCGACTTGGAGAGATTCAGCTGGAGCAAAACAACGGAGAGCGGGCTCTTAAATATATCGACTACTTGCTTTACACGTATCCCACGTGGGAGGGGAGCGGTGCGGCGAAGGTGGATCGGCTTCGTGCGTACGCGCTGCTCGGCAAGAGGAAGCAGGTTACGAAGGAGGCCGTGCCCCTTTGGGAATCGACTGTGGGGCAGCCGAAGACTCAGCTCAACCTCGCGAGGTTGATGGCAGACGTCTATAAGAGCGAGGGGGACACGGAGACGGCGTTCGAGTGGCTGGGGGCTGCGTTTCCTTTGACCCATGCGCCGGAAGAGCAGCGAAGCCTCGCTCAGACGACGGTGGGCGTGCTTGAAGATGCGAGCGAATCCACCGTTAGGAAGCTCTACAAGAAGACCAGCTCCGACTTCATGCTGGTGTTTCTGGAATACCGTCTCTTCCAGCTCGCGGGCAAGAAATCGTCTGCCGAAGAGAGCCAGCAGCGCATCAGGGAGCTTGTCAAGCGTTATCCTTCCCACCCGTTGGCGCCTGAATTGCAGGCAGCACTTCGCGGAGGAGGGGGGAGTGGCAAGGTCGCCGGGCGCGGTGTGGAGCCTGCTCTGCCTCTGAACATCAACAAGATCGGATGCCTGGTTCCCTTGAACGGACCCCACGAAAAGTATGGCCGCATGGTTCAGCGCGGCCTGAACATGGCTCTCGAAGACTGGAACAAGCGGAACCCCAATCAGACGGTCAACCTTGTCGTCAAAGATGCGCCCACCGAAGGGGACGGTGCCCTGAAAGCCTTCACTGCCCTGGCCAAGGAAGAGGGGGTTGCGGCGGTCATTGGCCCGCTTGGAGGACAGTCCGTCAAGGCCTTGGCGCCTGAAGCGGACCGCCTTGGGGTCCCCATGCTGGCCCTGACCCAGAGAGATGACGATGTGCCCCGAAATGCCTACGTGCTCCATGTCTTCCTGGATAATCAGGATCTGGTCCGTTCTCTGGTGCGCTATTGCCGCACAAAGCTGGGCTACACCCGCTTTGCCTCGCTTTATCCAGACGACCGCTACGGGCAGAGGCTTTCAAAGGCATTTGCAGAGGTCGTGCGCCAGGAAGGCGGCAACCTCGTGACGAGCGTGGCTTACAAAGAGAAGACAACGGATTTCAAGGATCCTCTCCAGAAGCTGCTGACGGTCGCCAATCAGAATCTGCCTCCGTCTGGGACGGAAATGGCCCCCTTCGAGGCGCTGTTCATTCCCGACCAGATTCAGGCTTTGTCGCTGATCGCACCGCAGCTTCCGCACAACAACGTGCTGGGAGCCGTCTTGCTTGGAACCAATCTTTGGGCGGAAGGCCCCCTGCTTGATGTTGGGAGTAGTTATATTGAGCAGGCGATGTTCGCGACGCCATTTTACGCTGAGTCCGACATGCCCGGGAGCAAGGCTTTCTGCCAGCGGTTTGAGGAACTGTATCAATCCACCCCTTCCTACCTTGAAGCGCAAGCCTATGATGCGCTGATGCTCCTGTTGGCCGGCCGGTCCTCACTGCGGGGGGGCGCCGGGGATCGTTACTCGATCCTGCAAGGCATTCAGCAGATCCGAAATTACGAAGGGGTTTCCGGAACCTATTCATTCTCGCCGGAGGGCGATCTGAAACGGAATTATTTGATCTTTCAAATACAAAACGGCCAGATCGTGCGTGTGTCTAACTGAGCCGTTGCAGTGAAGATCGTGCCTTGACAACAGAGTGAGCCGTTTTATAATGGGGTTGGTTGTCGGAAGGGCAACCGAAGTGCTTCGAGGGAGCATGCGAAACGAAAACTGGAGGTAAACGCAATGCCAATCTACGAGTATGAATGTCTGCAGTGTGGGAAGACGACCGAAGCGATGCAGAAATTCTCCGATGAGCCTCTCAAGACCTGCGGTCACTGCAAGGGCGAGCTGCACAAGCTGATTTCGATGAGCACCTTCCATCTCAAAGGCTCAGGTTGGTACGTGACGGACTACTCCGGAAAGAACCAAAGCACGAGCGCGACCAAGAGCAGCGAGGCTCCCAAGGCTGACAAGTCCGACAAGCCGGCAAGCGCACCTGCGAGTGAGTGATCCCAGCAGCATACGCTCTCAGATCGAACATTTCGCTTTACCTTTGTCTCAGTGAGGTGCATCCCGTCGAGGGGAGCATCGTTCATTCCTCGATCAAAAAGTGCGGGCCATTCGGCCCGCTTTCTTCTTTACCTCCTTCACCGTTTGCTATCCCTGTTCCGGGGTGTGGTCCGTCATTCGAGATGTCAGGGACTGTGAGCCCCGGCTTTGTCCGCTTTCAAGAGGTTCAGGATGCGCAGAGGTCTGCTGTTGGTATTCACCGGAAATGGAAAGGGAAAGACCACGGCGGCATTGGGAATGGTGCTGCGAGCGTCAGGGCATGGAATGCGGTCCCTGATCCTCCAGTTCATCAAAGGCGGCTGGAATTACGGTGAGCTTGAAGCCTGTAAGATGTTGAGCGGGGTTACAATCCGACAGTTGGGAACGGGATTCACGTGGAAGAAGGAATCAATGGAGGAAGATCGACGTCTGGCCGTCGAGGGTTGGGCTGTTGCTTCCGATGCGATCCGTAGGGGTGAATACGACTTGATTGTCCTGGATGAGCTGAACCTGGTGCTGTCCTATGGGCTGCTCCCGGTGCGGACGGTTTTGGATGTCATCAGGGGGCGGCCGGAGCACGTCCACGTCGTGGTGACGGGGCGCAATGCCCCCGATGAACTGGCTGCCGCCGCCGACTTGGTCACGGAAATGGCGCTGGTGAGGCATCATTACCACGACCAGCAGATCGCTGCCCAGAAAGGCATCGAATTCTAGATGGGCAGGGCCAGCGAGCGTGAACGCCTTGAGCGCCTGTACGCCAGGATTCAAGCAGACCCGCTGAGTCGCAACGGACGAATGGGATCGGTTTTCGTCCCCGGCGTGGGACCGCTGGTTAGAGGGATTCCCGTGCTGGTCGGAGAGGCACCTGGGCGTCAGGAGGAACAGCGCCGAGAGCCCTTTGTGGGTCAAGCCGGTCAAAACCTCAATGTGCTTCTTGCGTCTTGCGGATGGTCGCGCGAGGCGGTATTCATTACGAATCTGGTGAAATTCCGTCCGATTGGTGCTGCGGGAGCCAATCGGAGCCCGACTCTTTCCGAAGGACACCATGCATTGACCTATCTGCTCGAGGAGCTCGAGATCCTCCATCCATCACTCGTAGTTTGCCTGGGGCTGAGCGCCGCCCGCATCCTGTTGGACGACCGGGGTCTCAAGATGGGGCAGGCGAACGGGATATGGTTCTCCGGCCGTGGCTACCAGATCGCCGCCACGTATCACCCGTCTCCCTTCAATTTCCATGTGCCGTCTAAACGCGAGGCCTTGTTCAAGGCTTTTCAGCGCTTCAAGGACTTGTCTCTGAAATAAGGCCTGGGGTCTCTTAGGGATCACCTTTTGTGGAGTTTTGAACCGCCATGAATGAAGCCGAAGTCCGTGAGCGAATCGGAAGCTTTACGAGGTTTCCTCCTCGAGGGAAGCTCAACATCGTGTCTGATACAACGGAATTCATGAGCATCAAGGCCGACGATGTTTTGGAGTTCAACGGGGGATACTACCTGGTACGGGGAGAAGAGGTCGAAGGAAGGTTCGGGCTCGACGGTGAGCCCAAGTACTGGGTCAAGCGAGCCATTGACCTTTCAGATGGGACGTCGAAAATCATTAAGCTGGTCTTTCATGAAAGCTTCTTGATGCAGCTCGGATCGTTGCAGATTCAATGTTTTCGCAGTCCAATAAAAGAAGCGAGAATTCTAGATAAGACACACGATGATATGCGTTTCATGCAAGGATTCAACGTAAAAGATACAGCAGGTAACGCTGTTCGGATTATCGATCGTATTCAAGGTTCAAGATATTATGACTATATTCATAATTTAGACATAGATCATGAAACCTATTATTATCAAGTTTTTCCTAAGGTTTTTGATAGTATTTTGGGTGCTTTTCAAGCTATAAATGATTTGCATCATATGGGAGAGCTTCATGGTGATATTAGAAATGATCATATACTTATAGCGCGCTCAACTTCTAAATATACTTGGATTGATTTTGATTATACGTATGATTGGTCGGAAAATTTCTTTGGTGTGGATCTGTATGGTTTGGGGAATATATTGTTGTTCACGGTCGGCAAGGGATTTCATACCATTCCGGATTTGAATGCATGCGGACCGGAAGGGATAAAGATGAAACAGTGTTTAACCCAAGCCGATTTGTCGCTCTTTTTCAAGCACAGAATTGTCAACTTACAAAAGCTGTTTCCTTACATCTCGGATTCCCTCAATCTGGCATTGATGCATTTTGGTCAGGAGGCTGACGTGTTTTACGAGCACACTGACGAGCTCCTGTCGGATCTCAGGGCGTGTGAGGCCGATTTGCCGCGATGAAAGGAGTAATGTCTCGCTCTCGATATCCTTGGCGAGACCGCAAGCGTCGAAGGTGTGGTTGAGGAGGAGAAGCCCATGGAGAATAGAGTTCTCATTGCTATAGATCTTTCGGAGAATTCCCTGAAGGCCGTCGATTATGTGGGACGAGTGCTCTCCTGTCACCAAGACACTCGGATCACTCTGTTGAACGTGATCAAGGAGCCTTCGTCCGATCTGGTTCCGGATGCCGGGGAGCGGCACCGTCAAGTGGAGGAATTGCGGGCCGAGACTCTGAAGAGGATGGAGGAGGCGGCCGGTCGTCTGATTGCCCTGGGAATGCCGGAGCAAAGCGTGCGGCTGAAGGTTCAGGTGTGCTCGATGCCGGTGAGTGTGACGGACCTCATTCTTAAAGAGGTGCGGGAAGGGGGGTACAGTACGGTGGTGGTGGGGAGGCGGGGCGTGAGCAAGCGGGAGGAATTCCTGTTCGGGAGTGTGTCGAGCAAAGTTGTGCGGGAGGCTCACCAATGTACAGTGTGGGTGGTGGTTTGACGGGCGAAGGCGGCGGGGACCTGCTTTAACAGCAGGTCCTTCTCAGTCCGCTTTCGCGCCGTCAAGAATCTTGCGGATGCGATCACGCTCCGCGCGCAGGGCGCGAAGCTCGCT
>CALBZH010000213.1 GCA_937889795.1 uncultured Syntrophobacteraceae bacterium
GCATAACTGACTTGTATTATTACCAAAAACAACGAAAACAGGGCGGTCAACCGGGACGCGGCAAAAGGGAGGTCAAAGATGCCCTACGATGCAACACAAATGAAGGACTGGCAGATTTCCGAGGCAGCAGAGAAGAACATGCCCACTCCATGGGACTGGCAGGAAAAGCTGGGCTTGCAAAAGGACGAAATTCTACCCATGGGGCGCCTTTGCAAGCTTGACTTCATGAAGATCATCAACCGCCTGAAAGATCGCCCGGACGGGAAGTATATCGAAGTTACCGCCATCACCCCGACTCCTCTGGGAGAAGGCAAGAGCACGACTTCATGCGGCCTCATGGAAGGCCTTGGCAAGCGTGGTGTCAACGTCGGCGGCGCCCTGCGTCAGCCCTCCGGCGGCCCCACCATGAACGTCAAAGGAACGGCGGCCGGCGGTGGCAATGCCCTTCTGATTCCCATGACGGAATTCTCCCTGGGTCTTACGGGCGATATCAACGACATCATGAACGCCCACAACCTGGCCATGGTTGCGATGACCGCTCGTATGCAGCATGAGCGCAACTATAACGACGAGCAGCTGGCCCGCCTCACGAAGATGCGCCGCCTCGACATCGACCCGACCCGCGTGGAAATGGGCTGGATTATGGACTTCTGCGCCCAGTCGCTCCGCAACATCATCATTGGGATGGGCGGCCGCACCGACGGCTTCATGATGCAGTCGAAATTCGGCATCGCGGTGAGCTCCGAGATCATGGCTACTCTGTCCATCGTGAACGACCTGGCGGACATGAAGAAGCGCCTCAATGAAATCACCGTGGCCTTTGACAAAACCGGGAAGCCCGTGACGACCGGTGATCTAGAAGTCGGCAACGCCATGACCGCTTTCATGCGCAATGCTATCAACCCGACCCTGATGTGCACGGCGGAATACAACCCCTGTATGGTTCATGCCGGTCCTTTCGCGAACATTGCCGTCGGCCAGTCTTCGATCATCGCCGACCGGATCGGCCTGAAGATGTTCGACTACCACGTGACGGAATCCGGATTCGCCGCGGACATCGGCTTTGAGAAGTTCTGGAACGTGAAATGCCGTTACAGCGGCCTGAAGCCTCATGTTTCCGTTCTCACCACCACGATTCGCGCCCTCAAGATGCACGGCGGTGGTCCCAAGGTCGTCGCCGGTCTGGCCCTTCCGGACGAATACACCAAGGAAAACCTGGCCTTGGTGGAAAAGGGTCTCCCCAATATGATCCACCTGATCGGCGTCATCCGCAAAGCCGGCATCAACCCGGTGGTCTGCATCAACGCGTTCCATACGGATACCAAGGACGAAATCGCTCTGGTCAAGAAGGCCGCTGAAGCGGCAGGCGCCCGTTGCGCCCTGTCCGAGCACTGGGCCAAGGGTGGCGATGGCGCTCTCGAATTCGCCGATGCGGTTATGGATGCCTGCAAGGAAGACAATCAGTTCAAGTTTCTTTATCCGTTGGAAATGAAACTGAGAGACCGTGTCGCCATGGTGGCCAAAGAAGTCTACGGCGCCGACGGCGTGGCCTGGACGCCGGAAGCGGAAGCCAAGGCGAAGATGCTCGAATCCGATCCGAAATACGCCGACTACGCCACGATGATGGTGAAGACGCACCTCAGCCTGACCCACGATCCCGTCTTGAAGGGCGTGCCCAAGGGCTGGACGCTTCCGATCCGCGACGTTTTGATTTACTCGGGCGCCAAGTTCCTCTGCCCGTGCGCGGGTACCATCAGCCTCATGCCCGGAACGTCTTCCAACCCGGCTTTCCGCCGCATCGACGTGAATACAAACACGGGCGCGGTGTCCGGTCTGTTCTAATCGATGGGGCTGTTGAAGAGACAGCTTGAGATCAACTGATTGAAATATGGGCAGGGCCCACCGAAGCCCTGCCCATTTCACTTGAGGAGGAAGACAATATGTCGGCCAAACTGCTTAAGGGCGCCGAAGTTGCCAAGGAAATTCGTGCGGAGCTGAAGACCGAAGTGGATGCCTTGAAGGCGAAATACGGGAAGGTTCCGGGTCTTGTAACCATTTTGGTGGGTGAGAATCCGGCCTCTCAGAGCTATGTGCGCGCCAAACAGAAGACGGCCCATGAGCTGGGCTTCTATTCGATCCAGGACGACCAGCCGGCCGATCTCGCCGAAGACAAGCTACTGGCGCTGATCGACAAGTACAACAAAGACCCGCAGATCGACGGCATCCTGGTCCAGCTGCCGCTTCCCAAGCATGTGAACGAAACCAAGATCCTGCTTGCCATCGATCCCAGCAAGGACGTGGACGCGTTTCATCCGGTCAACGTGGGCAAGCTGATGATCGGTGAGCCCGATTTTCTGCCCTGTACGCCCGCTGGCATCCAGGAGCTTCTGGTTCGATCGGGAACGGACCTTTCCGGTGCTGAAGTGGTGGTGGTCGGGCGTTCCAACATCGTGGGGAAACCCATCGCAGTCATGCTCATGCAAAAAGGCAAGGGCGCCAACGCCACGGTAACCGTCGTCCATACGCGGACTAAGGACGTGAAATTCCATACCAAGCGTGCGGATGTCTTGATTGCTGCGGCGGGTGTCACCGAATACGTGAAGGGCGACATGATCAAGCCGGGTGCCGTGATCATTGACGTTGGCGTGAACGAAGTCGGAAAGACGGCCGATGGCAAGCGCATTTTGAAGGGTGATGTCGCCTTTGACGAAGCCGTTGAAATCGCAAGCGCCATCACGCCAGTTCCCGGCGGCGTGGGCCCCATGACCATTACCATGCTCATGAAAAACACCGTTCGCGGCTTCAAAGTTCACAACAACATCAAAGACTGATAGTCTCGTTTTGTTGTGCTGCATGCGTTGAAAAACCCGTGGAGGCCAGGCCCTCTACGGGTTTTTTTTCTTTGCCAACCCGAGGCATACGGTCGATACTAGTATTGTCTGCACCGGAATGCATCGTGGGCACTCGCCTTGAGCTTGCCGTTCATCGATCAGCTGGAGTTGGACAAACCATACGAGGGCTGGGTTGTATCGGGCCGAGGGGATGCCAGCGACCAGAAATGAGTACAGCCGGGCAAAGGAGGCCGTGGCATTGGCTGGAAACGAGCGAATTACGAGCGTTCAACTGGGTGATTACTTAGATGGCCGATTGGACGAAGGGCTGGAAATCCTCACGAAGCGGAACCCTGGGTTTCACTTCGAGAGAGAGCAGCTGGTGCGATTGGCGGTGGGATATGGGCTGAACAGCTTGTTCAGACAGGAGGCTCGCAGAAGCACGGAGCTCTCCGGTTTTTATCAAAGGATTCTGGATCAGGACCCCGAAG
Organism: uncultured Syntrophobacteraceae bacterium; assembly: GCA_937889795.1. Taxonomy (GTDB): domain Bacteria; phylum Desulfobacterota; class Syntrophobacteria; order Syntrophobacterales; family Syntrophobacteraceae; genus CALBZH01. The sequence continues at coordinate 3,323 of CALBZH010000213.1, forward strand.
AGCGGATGGTCATGGAAGATCTATCCCTTCGAGGTGCCAGGTTCCGTGTCTTCCTGCCCAATCCTATCCAAGTGAATGAGATTCTGCGGATCCGGTTCACGCTCGACGATGCGGCGGGAACGGAGGTCGCCAAAAGCGTCGTTACGAAAAATATCGTCGGGAGTGCGGTTGGCGTCGCGTTTTTTGATCCGCAAGCGGATCCAATTCTTGAGGCCTACCTTGCAGCGAGGTCTGCTTGATGCTCATAAGGGAGGTTTGGGATTGTGAGCAATGTGGTCAAGAGAACATCCTTACGGCTGCTCATGGTGTTTTGTCTTTGCTTGATGAGCGTATCCCCATGGACCAACGCGGCAGCCGGCCGGAAAGGCGAAGCAAGTCAGGCCAAGCAGGAAGCCAGCGAATCGGGCCCGGTACTTGACATTCCGGTCACTTCTTATGATCTCGGAGTCATCAAGACCAGGGGAGCCAGGTACCAGCATGATTTCACGCTTCTGAACGTGGGAGATGACGTTCTCGAAATCAAGGAAGTGCTGGTTGGTTGAGGGTGTGAGGCCCGGTTCGACCGGGCAATCCCTCCAGGTGGAGCGGGTACAGTCACCATTCTGTTGGAACCGGCGAAATGTCGGGGCAGTACAAAAAAGACCGCCATCGTGCGAACGAACGATCCCAACAACGATACGGCGTGGCTCAGCTTGACGTGGCGATTCGAGGGATCGTGAGCGAGAGGTCTCTCCTTCGAATATCTGGGAATGCCGCTGTGGATTCAGGCATAAGGAAGACAGTCTGAGACCCGATGCCTGGAAGGTTACTATGCCAGCCATTGCAGGAGCATGGTCTTGAGATCCACCATGCGGAAAGGCTTGGCAAGGTAATCGTTCATCCCGCAGCTGATGCATTTTTCGCGATCACCGATCATGGCACTGGCAGTCAGAGCGATGATCGGGGTTACCCGGTCGCGATGCTGCCGTTCGAATTCGCGAATCAGTCTGGTGGCCTGGAGTCCATCCATCACCGGCATCTGGCAGTCCATGAAGACCAGGTCAAAAGGTTGAGACTGGAACAGTCTCAAGGCTTGTTCTCCGTCCGCGGCAATTTTGACCTCGGTGCCGATAACGCTCAGCATTTCGAAGGCGACCTGCTGATTGACGATATTGTCTTCAACAAGCAATATTCGCTTTCCCTCGAACGAATAGCCCAGGTCCGTGCCTTGGAGCGCCATGGCTCCGTTCTCCGATGAATCCCGGTTCTTCCCCTCGTCGATCTCACCACAACGCGCGACAAGAGCGTTGAACAACGCCGCGTGTCGAACGGGTGAAGTGAGCAGCGTGAGCATAGGAGGCATGTCGTCGACCAATTGGGCTCGGCTCAAAGGACTTAGGAGCAGCACAGGGGGAGGGGTTGGCGACCCTGCCTTGCCAAGAAGTGCCTTGGCGCACTCCAGAGGTTTCATTCCGTTCAGCTGTCTGCCAATAAGGACAAGCTCATAGGGAGCGCCTGCAACGGAAGCTTTTTGAACCAATTGGAGAGCTTGCTCGGCATTCCCGGTCGAGCTGTACTGGATGCTCCATCCGTCCAGGTAATGGACCAGGCTTGTGCGAATCAGGGCATTGTCCTCGACGAGCAGGAGGCGTAATCCGCGAAGAACCTGAGAATGGGCAAGCGACGGGCCGTGCACCAGCGGGAGACTCAATCGGAACGAGAACATTGATCCCAGGCCCGGCGTACTTTCCACCTCGATTTGTCCCCCCATCAGATCGATCAACTGCTTGGTGATCGCCAAACCGAGGCCCGTGCCCCCATGACGGCGGGTGCTCGATCCATCCGCTTGGGTGAATGAGTCAAAGAGACTCTTTTGAGCCTCAGCGTGGATCCCTATCCCCGAATCGCAAATCTGAAATAGCAGCGCAGTATTTGCTGAGCTGAGCTGTTCGGTGGTCACGCGGATTTCCACCCAGCCCACGTCGGTGAACTTCACGCCGTTGCTCAATAGTCTCACGAGGATCTGTCGTAGCCGGGTTGCGTCACCGAGGACCTTCTGAGGGACGTCATTGTGGATGAGGCAGTTGAGGATCAAACCCTTGCTCTCGGCACGGTCAGCAAGGAGAAAAGCGGCCTCCTCCACGACTTCCCGAAGATCGAGCTCCGCCTCCTCGAGCGTCATCCTGCCTGCTTCGATGCTTGAGAAATCGAGCATGTCCTCGATGATGCCAAGGAGTATCTCGGCTGAGTGCTGGGCGGTCTGAGCGTACTGGCGCTCCGTGTTTTTCAGGTCGCCTTGCTTCAGGAGCGCGAGCATTCCCAGGACGCCATGAATCGGCGTGCGTATCTCGTGGCTCATGTTGGCCAAAAAGCTGGCTTTGGCCTTTGCGGCTGCTTCGGCGGCCCGTTGGGCTTTTTCCAGGTCCGACTGGGCCTTTTTCCGCTGGAGGGCGTTCAGAAACATCTCGGCGACCATTCGGAGGAGCATCAAGATCTCCGGATTCCATGAGATCGGGCCGGTCCTGGAATGGAAGCCGAGAAAGCCCAACGGCACCGCACCCGTGGCCAAGGGCACCGCGGCAAACGAGCGGATGCCCAAGGATTGCATCAGTCTCTTTTCGGGCGCGGCTCCGGGGGGCAATTCTCCGACCTCGCGGATGTAAACAGTCTCGAGATCTTCCAGCTGCTCCATCGACCAGTTGAAGGAGGTCAGGGAAAGACCCTCAAGCTCGCCTCGGACTGATTGGCTGTCCGGCCCGTCCCATTCGAGCACCATGTTGATGGTGGCTCGGTCTTCGGAAAAGAGAACCAGGATAGCGCATTCGGCCCCTGCGAATTCCGTCAGCTGACCGAGGGCCTTCACGATCCCCCGATCGATTTTGTCAGTCGGCAGGTTGATGAACCGAGTGGATATGGACGTGAGCAGCGATTCAAATCCCAGCCGAAACTGGAGTGCCCGCTCCGTCTCCGTGCGCTCGATGATTTCGCGGCGAAGGCTCTCGTTGAGCGCTTCCACGTTTTGGTTCTGCCGGCCCAAATGGTCGATGAGCGTACTCTTTTCGAGGGCAAGATGCAGTGAGGTGCGAATGAACTGATTCTGCGTCTTGCCGGCTTTCAGGAGAAAGAGAAAGTAGAGGACGATAAGCCCCGCGGCCGTCACGTGAAGCACGTCGCCTCTCGTTACAAAGACGAAGACCACGGGCGTCACCGTCGGGACGAGGTATCCGACGTAGGCCAAATAAATGGGTGAGAGGACGGTCATCGCCGCGGCCGCAACGCCTGCTAGCACGAACGTGGTAAAGAACTGATGGGGCACTGAAGTCCAGGGGACGAACAGAATTCCCGCGCTCCCCCAGCACATGCCGGTTGCGGTTGCACCTAGCGCATACGCAAGGCCCCAGACTCCAACCTCCTCGGGCTTTCGTTTGTATCGATGGTAGGAATAAACCAGGCAAATCCGGGCTGAAAGAAGAACGGTCATGGTGCTGAGCCAGGCGATCGCGCCGGCCTTGGGGGCATAATCCCACTGGATGTATGTCAACAGGACGGCGTTGACATAACTGGCGATCAGACCAAGGTAGGCATCTGTATAGAGGAGACCCACCTGGCTGGCATACACGTTCGGGTTGGTTGGCGGGCTGATCTTACTCCAGCCGAGTCTTAGCAAGGATCGCGGCAAGGTCTTGAAGGGTGATGTGCTCGAAGATGACAGTTCCATCGTGTCTATCCTGGCTGCACGGGGCTTTCTCGAGCGAAAAATCGTGAGAACCGAGCTGGCGACCCCTGGGAGGTGCCGTCAACGAGAACGATGTAAACAGGCTCTGGTTGAAAACCATATGAACTTTTCGTGCCAATACCTCACTGAGCACGGACCGAAAACACCGGGAAACCTCTCACCAAATCAAATTCTTTCGAGGGGGAAGCGAGCCTTGGCAGTCATCACGGAGGCAAGCTCCCCCAAGGCTTTGATCCCACCCTCGATCGTCGAGCTCCACACACCGCTGCAGGTGAGCCGAATGAAGTTTCTGTATTTGTGGCGTGAGGAAAAGATGATTCCTGGTACGATCCCGATTCCTTGCTCGCGCGCCTCGAAAAAATACTCCTGGGAATCGATATGCTTCGGAAGCTCCACCCAGAGCACCGACCCACCGGACGGGCCCGTAACCTTGGTCTCGGGAGGGAAATAACGCGTGATGGCCAGCCTCATCGAGTGGACTTGCTTTTCCAGAGCGGCTCGAAGGCGTCTAAGGTGTCGGTCGTATTTTCCTGTCCGCAGAAATTCGGCAATAGCCATCTGAG
>CALBZH010000214.1 GCA_937889795.1 uncultured Syntrophobacteraceae bacterium
TGGTAATAGGGACCCTCATCCCAATCCAGCTCGAGCCAGTGCATGGCATCCAGAATGGCCTGAACGGACGCCTCCGTGGACCGAACCTCGTCAGTGTCTTCAATGCGTAGAATGAACTTCCCGCCATGGTGCCGGGCGTACAGCCAGCTGAAAAGCGCAGTTCGCGCCCCTCCAATGTGCAGATACCCCGTGGGGCTTGGCGCAAACCGCGTAACGACAGAGCTCATGAATGTGCGTCTCCTTCGATGAATCGACTTGATTAGGCCTAATGGAAGCGGAAGGCATTGGAACCAATGGCATATCGAATGTACGCATAACATAGTGGGGGTCTAAACTCAAGGAGATGGGGCAGCCTCAGAATCAGCTGGCACAATAGAGCGCTTGCCCAATTGCGGTGCATCTGGCACTATGAATAGCGGGCGCTCGAACGAAATTTCAGGGCCTCCTGCGGGGGATGCTCCGGACGGAGAGCTTCCCGCAAAGCTCTGCGGTCTGGCCGACAAGCTTCGAGGTTACTCTAGAGGGTGAGGGAATATGAAACGCTTGGCAATCGCGATCCTGATAAGCCTCCTGGTCACTTCTCTTCCGGGATGCAACAAGAACCGACCGGAGCTTCCTCCGGAATCGAGCGGAGTGGAAACGCCTGTGGCACGCCAGGATGTGTGTATCAGGGTCGTTGATGTCTCCAACAAGACAACGGAGCTCTATGACGTCGATGCCATCGGGCTGCTGTGGACCGGATTGGACGAGAGCCTCCGGAACAGGGGATTGCTGTGGCAAGGAGATAAGCCGATCCCGGTCCTGAAGCTCTATGCCGAGATTATCAAATACAAGAAGGGCAATGTGCTGCTCCGTCCATTTTTTTCGACCTGGGGAAAAGCGCATCTCGTAGCCCGATGTGAGCTTAGAGAGGGGGACCGCGTCATCGCGTCGGCCGAGGCCAAGCACACGATCTCCATGGGCACCGAATGGCTCAAGAAGGAAACCTACAAGAAGGTTTTCAAGATCGTCGCGAACGATTTGGTCACGCAGATCGTTCGAAGTCTCTAGCCCTTTCACATCACGGAGCGAATTGTCGTCTCGATCCGCTCGGCGCAGGTTTTGCTTGACAGCTGCATGAAGATTTTTATACTTGCACTTTTACGCCAATCGGCAAGAGGCATGCATGCGCATTCGCGTGGATGAAATACCGGAATCTGGACGCTTTCTTCACCTCCATTGGAATCAGGACCGGCTTAGCGAGTTTCTTCCGCCGGACGACCCCTTCGAGATGAAGCTGGCGCGACCCGTGAATGTGGACCTCGAGATCCAGAAACACTCGGATCACATCCGGGTGCTGGGCTCCATTCGAGGATCGCTGCAGCTCGCTTGCCATCGGTGCCTCGATCCCGTCCAGCATGAACTGGATGAAGCCGTGGATCTTTTTCTCATAGAGGAGGCTCCCTCGGCCGAAGGGGAAGAAACGGAGCTGGAGCTGGAGGATCTGGAGTACGAATTCTTCGACGGGGAAGTGATCGAGGTGGATCAGCTCATTGCCGAGCAGATCTTCCTTTCGCTTCCGCACAAGGTCCTGTGCTCCGACCAGTGCCGGGGGCTCTGTCCGCGGTGCGGCGCCAACCTCAATACGGAGCCATGCGGCTGCGCCAAGGACGACAGTCTTTCGCCGTTCGCGAAGTTGAAGACCCTTCGCGACGTGCTTCCTGATAAGAAACTGGATTAGCGGCTTGATGCCTATCAAGCCCTTGCCCATAATGACGAAGGGGACGGTCGGCCGCTCCCTCCATGCCGTAAACGAAGAAGGAGATTGAAATGGGGGTTCCCAAGCGAAAAGCATCCAAGAGTCGGCGCGACAAGCGGCGCGCCAATGACTTTCTGACCGCTGCAAGCCTTTCCAAGTGTCCGCAGTGCAATGAAATGCGCCTCCCGCACCGCGTGTGCCCCACCTGTGGCTACTATCACGACCGCCTTGTCCTTGCTTCCGAAGACGAGGATTAGAGCGAAGCTTCCCCCGGGCAGACCGGCGGGCTTGCCGCGAGCCACTGGTCGCGGCTTCCAGCAGGGTTTTTGTCCATCCGGACCAGGGAATGCTTCCGCCGAAAACGGAAGACCGGCTTGGAGCCAGTCTTCCGTTTTTCTTTTTCAACCCAATTCCACGAACCCTTCCGCCTTCCTCCATGATTTTGGGCTGTAGCCAACATCCAGTCTCCGCCCACGCGCACTGATCGCGAACGGGTGCCATGGTCAGGCGCGCGCCATCGGAGCCTCCACACACCCCGAACCAGGCGACCGTGCGTTTCCGTGCCACATCGTGCTTGACTTCACCCCGGCGAATATGCTTAATGACTGACCAGTCCGTCAGATGGTGGGGCTGAGGATTCCATGGTGTCTTCCACCTTCGAATGTGCGTTTACCCTGTTTCATTGAACGAACCAGGCGGGAAGGAGAATCGGCGTGCACTATTTTCTCACGGAAGAGCAACAGATGATCCAGGACTTGGCTGCCCAGATCGCCAAGGAAAAGATACGACCGCAGCGCGCGGAGCTCGATGCCACGGAGGAATTCCCCTGGGACATCATGAAGGTCCTGGCCCAGTCCGACCTTTTCGGGCTCTACATCCCGGAAGCCTACGGCGGCATGAGCGGAGGGGTTTTCGAGAACTGTCTGGCCGTTGAAAAGCTCGCCGAAGGCTGCATTGCGATTGCGACAACGTTTGCGGCGAGCGGTCTCGGCGCCTATCCCATCTTGCTGTTCGGAAGCGAGGAGCAGAAGCAGACCTACCTGCGGCCCATTGCCGCTGGAAAGCGTTTAGCCGCTTTCGGCGTCACGGAATCCGGCGCGGGCAGCGACGTGTCGGGCATCCAAACGACGGCCGTCAAGGACGGGGACCATTACATCCTGAACGGCACGAAGCAGTGGATCACCAGCGGCGGGGAAGCCGAGATTTACTCGGTGCTCGCCATCACGGACCGGTCCAAGGGACCACGGGGCGCGAGCTTCTTCATCGTCGAAAAAGGCGACCCGGGGTTCACCTTCGGTAAGAAGGAAAAGAAAATGGGGCTTCGCGCCTCGGCCACCCGTGAGCTCGTCTTCCAGGACTGCCGCATCCCCAAAAGCCGCCTGATCGCCCGTGAAGGCATGGGCTTCATCATCGCCATGAAGACCTTTGACAAATCGCGGCCTGGAATCGGGGCCCTCGGCGTGGGCCTCTCCCAGGGTGCGCTCGACATCGCCGTCGAATATGCCCGCAAGCGCATTCAGTTCGGCAAGTCCATCATCAACCACCAGGCGATCGCCCACAAGCTCGCCAATATGGCGACCAAGACCGAAGCCGCGCGCGCCCTCGTTTACTCCGTGGCCCGCTACATGGATTCGGACCCGGGCGATGTGAGCAAGCTGGCTGCCATGGCCAAGATGTTCCCCGGTGATGTGGCTATGGAAGTCGCCACCGAGGCTGTCCAGGTGCTTGGCGGATATGGGTACATGCAAGACTACCCGGTCGAGAAGATGATGCGCGATGCGAAGATCCTCCAGATCTACGAAGGAACCAATGAGATCCAGCGCAATATCATCGGGCAGGAGCTGAGCAAGGAATACGGTCGTCTGAAGGAGACTTTTTTCTAAGCCAGTCCGAATGAGACATTTGATCAGCGGAATAGAGGAGGCACTCGATCCATGCATATCGTGGCATGCATCAAACAGGTTCCCGACGCCAAGAACGTCCGGATCGACCCCAACACCAACACCCTCGTCCGCCAGGGCGTGGAGTCGATCGTCAATCCATTCGACCTTTTCGCGGTGGAAGCCGCCCTGCGGATTAAGGACGAGACGGGCGCCAAGGTGACGGTCATCACGATGGGCCCTCCGCAGGCGGAGCAGGCTCTGCGCGAGACGATCGAGCGGGGCGTCGACGAATCGATTCTTCTGAGTGACCGGGCTTTCGCCGGCTCAGACACGTGGGCGACATCCACCACGCTGGCCGCCGCCATCCGCAAGCTCGGAGACGTGGACCTCATCATCTGCGGCAAGCAGGCCATCGACGGCGACACGGCGCAAGTGGGTCCCGAGCTGGCAACGCTCCTGGACATTCCTTACGCGACCTTCGTCAAGGAAATTGGCCTCATGGGCGAATCCCACTTCAGAGTCACCCGTCAAACCGATGAGGGAACGGAAGTCTGGAAGCTTCCGATGCCCTGCCTGATCACGGTTCTCAAGGAAGTGGGCGAGCCCAGGCTGCCGTCCCTCCGCCACAAGATGAGGGCCAAGAAAGCGGAGGTTCCGGTCTGGGGGATTGGCCAGCTGGGTCTCGATGCGGAAAAAGTGGGCTTGAGCGGGTCCTACACCCAGGTTGTGCGGGTGTTCAGCCCCCCACGCCGTACGGACCGCGTTCTGATCGAAGGTCTCCCCGAAGTCCAGGCGGAGCAGCTTTTCAATTACCTGAAGGAAGCGAAGGTGCCCGGCCTATGAAAGCCATTGTCGATCCGAAAAAGTGTTCGGTGTGCGGGGTTTGCGCCGATGTCTGCCCCGTTGGGGCCATCACGGTCAAAGAGGATTCCATCGACGTCTCCGACGACTGCACCCTCTGCAGCATGTGCGTGGACACCTGTGAGTTCGGGGCCATCTGTCTTCCGGAAGTCGGATCGGGGCCTGCGGCGGACCTTGCGAGCTTCAAAGGCATCTGGGTCTATGCGGAATGGCGGGACGGGACGGTTCACAAGGTGAGCCACGAGCTTCTGAGCGCCGGGCGCAAGCTCGCTGACAAGCGCGGCGTACCCCTTTCAGCGGTACTCCTGGGTCATGGGATCAACCATAGCCTGACCGATGAGCTCATCGCCCACGGGGCGGATTCCGTCTACGTGGTGGATCGGCCGGAGCTTGCAAAATTCACGGACGATGCCTACGCCAACACCCTGGTGCATCTTGTACGCGAAAAGAAGCCTGAAGCCCTTCTCGCCGGGGCAACGACCATGGGACGATCCTTCGTTCCACGGGTTGCAGCCCTTTTGGAAACCGGTTTGACGGCGGACTGTACGGAGCTTGACATCAGCGAAGAAGGGCTGCTTCTGCAGACCCGGCCCGCCTTCGGCGGCAACGTCATGGCTACGATCATCTGCCCCAACAAGCGCCCCCAAATGGCCACCGTACGCCCCAAAGTCATGAAGCCCGCTCGCCAGCTCGACCACAAGGGAACGGTGGAGCGCGTGGATGTTCCGACAAGCTGCCTGGCTGCACGAGTTGAAGTCCTTGAAGTGGTCCCCGAGATGGACCAAACGGCCAAGCTCACCGAAGCCGACGTCATCGTTTCCGGAGGACGCGGCCTCAAGCGACCGGAGAATTTCTCATTGATCGAAGACGTCGCCCAGCTGGTGAACGCAGCGGTCGGCGCCTCACGCGGCGCCGTGGAAGAAGGCTGGATCGCACCGTCTCACCAGGTCGGACAGACCGGGCGCACCGTTGCGCCAACCCTCTACATGGCGGTCGGAATCGCCGGAGCCATTCAGCACGTGGTGGGCATGCAGGGGTCCAAGATCATCGTCGCGGTCAACAAGGATCCGAATGCTCCCATCTTCGATGTGGCGACCTACGGCGTGGTCGCGGACCTGTTCGACTTCATTCCGGCCTTCGTCCGCAAGATCCGCCAGGAGCGCGGGGACGAGTAACGATCGCGGAAAGCGATGGAGGGACAATGACCGAGAGACGTGTGATCGTGATCACCGGTGCCAGTCGAGGGATCGGCCGAGCCGTCGCCGTGATGATGGCCGAGCCCGGTCGGGACATCGTTGTCAACTACCAGTCAGGTGAAGCTGCAGCCCGGGAGACGGCTTCGCTGGTTGAGGCCAGGGGGGGGACGCCCCATCTTCGTCCGTTCAGTGTCGCCGACGCGGACGGTGTGAAGGACACATTCAAGGACATCGCGAAGACCCTCGGCCGAATCGATGTGCTGGTCAACAATGCGGGAATCGCCCGGGACAACCTACTGGCCACCATGAAGCAGTCCGAATGGGACGACGTGATCGCCACGAACCTCAAAGGCGTCTTTCTCTGCTCGCAAGCGGTCGTGAAGACCATGATGCGTCAACGATACGGTCGGATCGTGAACCTCACGTCCGTCGTCGGCGTCATGGGCAATCCGGGACAGAGCAACTACTGTGCCGCGAAAGCTGGAATCATCGGCTTCACCCGGTCGTTGGCCCGGGAGATCATCTCCCGAAACATCACGGTGAACGCGGTTGCCCCAGGCTTTATCGAAACGGACATGACCGCCCACATCCCGGATAAAGGCCGCGAGGAGCTCCTGGCTCAGATTCCCGCGGGACGCTACGGAAGCCCCGATGACGTTGCAGCGGCGGTGAAGTTCCTGGCATCGGAGGAAGCAGGTTACATCACGGGCCAGGTGCTGCACGTCAACGGCGGCATGTTCATGGGGTAACAGTTCGTTAAGAATAGAGATGGAGAGTGGGTATGGCAGGCAAAGAAGGCCGTCGCGTCGTGGTCACGGGAATCGGGCTGGTCTCTCCGTTGGGGGTCGGGATCGAGGACAACTGGACCGGCTTGATGGAGGGACGCTCGGGCATCGGTCCGATCACCCGATTCGACACGACTGGATATGCGACGACGATTGCAGGCGAGGTCAAAGGATTTCACCCAGAAGAGTTCATCCCGAAAAAAGAGCTGCGTAAGATGGACCCCTTTCTTCAGCTTGGACTGGGCGCCGCTCGGCTGGGATTTGAGGATAGCCGTCTCAAGGTTACTCCGGAGCTTGCACCACGGATTGGTGTGATCATGGGCTGCGGACTGGGAGGACTCACGACCATCGAGGAGTATCACAAAGTCCTGCTCGATGCGGGACCGAAGAAGGTGAGTCCCTTCTTCATCCCGATGCTCATCGGCAACATGGCCTCCGGACTCATTTCCATTTACCACGGCGCCAAAGGACCGAACCTGTCCATCCAGACCGCCTGCGCCGCCGGGACGCATGCCGTGGGGCAGGCCTTCCACATGATCCGATACGGAATGGCCGACGCCATGGCGACGGGCGGGGTCGAATCGACGGTGACCCCATTGGCGGTGGCAGGCTTCAATTCCATGCGGGCCCTTTCCACGCGCAACGACGATCCTCAGCGGGCCTCCCGGCCGTTCGATTTGAACCGCGATGGATTTGTTTTGGGCGAAGGCGGTGCCGTGATCATCCTGGAAGAGCTGCAGATGGCCCTCGAGCGCGGTGCGAAGATCTATGCCGAGCTGCTCGGTTTCGGCGCATCCGGAGATGCCTTCCATATGGCCGCCCCGGCGCCGGACGGAGAAGGTGCGGTCCGCTGCATGCGGGACGCGTTGGCTGATGCGACGGTTTCCCCGATCGAGGTCGATTACATCAACGCCCATGGAACCTCGACGGACCTGAACGACAAGTACGAGACACAGGCCATCAAGACGATTTTCGGCGAGCACGCCTACAAACTGGCTGTCAGCTCAACGAAATCCATGACGGGGCACCTGCTCGGCGCCGCCGGCGGCATAGAGGCGGCTTTCACCGCTCTGACTCTGGACCGGCAGGTCATTCCGCCCACCATCAACTACGAAACTCCAGATCCCGACTGCGA
>CALBZH010000215.1 GCA_937889795.1 uncultured Syntrophobacteraceae bacterium
GGCGACCCCCGAGATCTACACTCTTTCCCTACACGACGCTCTTCCGATCTGCCGGGCCGCGGCCTGTCATGACAACAATCCCGCGCCGGGCCAGATCCTGCAGATCGTAGACCGCTGTACGCGTCGGGAGGCCGTTGCCCACCGCTTTCTGATATTCCGATCGACTGATTTCACCCTGCCTCAGGAGTATGGGAAAGACCTTTTTTTGCCGCTCATTGAGCTCAATGCCAGCAGGAAGCTCGGTATCATCCTCGTCTTCATGGCCCAAGGGCACACCGGGGACAACCTGATCGACAGCGCTGCTCTTCATTATGTTTTGTGCGCCCTCGAGCTCGATATCCCTGGAGTGGATGAGGGAGCCTTCGGCCATCGCCACCGCGCGGGTGATGGCGTTCCGAAGCTCCCTGACATTGCCGGGCCAATGATGAGCCTTCAGTGTCTCAAGGGCGCCTCGACTGATTCCCATGTATTCCTTGTTCATCTGCCTGCCCGCCTCGTTCAGGAAGCTCTCGGCCAAAACGGGGATGTCTTCTCTGTGGTCCCGCAGAGGAGGCGTTCGTACGGTGATGACGTTGAGGCGATAGAAGAGGTCTTCTCGGAAACGACCCAGGTCAATCAATTCCTTGAGATCCTCGTTGGTCGCAGCGATGACCCGGACATCCACATCCTGTTCCTGGTCGCTTCCCAACGGCGCGATCTTCCTCACGGAAAGCGTCCGAAGCAGTGCCTGCTGGACCTTCGCCGAGGCGGTTCCAATTTCGTCGAGGAAGAGGATTCCCCCCTGGGCAACCAGAAACGCCCCTTTGCGGACCGTCCGAGCTTCCGTGAACGCGCCCTTGACATGCCCGAAGAGCTCATCCAGGAGCAGATTCTCATCCAGTGCCCCGCAGTTGATCGAAACGAAGGGCTTGTCCGACCTTGCGCTATGCCGATGAATGGCCTCCGCCGCCAGCTGTTTCCCGGTTCCGGTTTCGCCGAGAATGAGGACGTCCGCATCGACGGACGCTGCCTTCAGAATGTCCAGCCTAAGCGACTCCATGACGGGACAGAGTCCGATGATCTCCTCAATGTTGTGAAACCCAACATGCTGTCTGAGCGTGCGAATCTCATCTTCCAGCTTGGCCCGCTCGCGATGCGACGCTTCGAGGAGCTGCTCGTCCTTGAGCCGGATTTCTTCCATCTGACTCCTGATGGTGGCGAGCATGTTGTTGATGGAATACCGCAGGAAGCTTGTCTCGTAGTCATGGTCGGGGAGTCGGATCGGCGATAACTCCCCGGTTTCTTGAATGCGGTTGACGCCTGCGGCGAGATCGAGGATCGGGCGCGTGATCACCCGTCCCAGCAGGTAAATGAGCAGGGAGACAAAGACCGTGGTGCACAGCGCGATCACGAAGATCACATCCACCTGCCGATAGCCTGCCCACAAACCCAGCCGGCTTCGATCCACGAGAGCCACGCCCGCAAAGACGATGGGGTCCTTTCCCGGTCCGGGGATAAAGCGCACCGGGGCATATCCCACGTAGTAGGTGTCCGTAACGGAGGAAGAAAACTGCTGCCCCGAGTCACGTGCTGTGATCAGACCGGACCGGCCCTGTTGAGTCTCTTTGACCATCTTCCAGTAATCGACGTGCTCCGGAAACGGTTTGAAAGCGGAGGGAAGACCGGGCTTTCCGAAGGTCCCTGAAAACCCGCTCCGTGCGACATCCGTGGAGAGCTCCTTCTCTTTCCCCACGCTCTCTTCCGACTGGAACCAGGCCCAGCCGTCCGTGTCGAACAGAAATGAGTAGCGGAGCTCCGGGCTCCGGATAAAAGCAAAAATAGGGGACTGGGAGGAGTTGAATCGTGAAAGGATGTCTCGAAGCTGGTAGACGCTTACAGCGAGCACGATCACGCCCCCGGGAGAACCGTCCTGCCCCCCGTATCGCGTTGCCAGACGAATCACCTTCTTCGAAATGTTCTGCTGCTGCGAATCGCCGGTAACAGGATAGACGCCTTCGATGACGGGAGAGAGCCACACCCAGTCATCGCCTTCCGAGCGAACCTTCTCGGTGAGGTTCCTGGGATCGGGGCGGACGAGAGAGATGTTCTCCGTCGAAATCGGGACGACCCCCTCACCCGTTGAAACCAGGTAGACTGAATCCTCCATGTTTTCCGATAGATAGGCTATTCCAGCGTAACCCCACCCTTTGATCAACTTCTGTGCTTGCCAGAAGTCCTGCGGTGACGAAGGGCTCAAGGCAGCGTGACGCAGCTCCAGCAGATCTTCGCGACACTGGTTGAGGAAGATCTCCACTTCGTGCGCCAAAGCCAGCGTTTGGAGACGCACATTTCGTTGGATGGCCTCGTTCAGGAACTGACTTGAAAACCAATTGGTGGTGAATCCCGTCGCCACAAGGATCAGAATGGTCAGAGGGATCAAAGCGAGCAGGAGTTTGGTGTGGATGCGAAGGAGCCGCATGGCGAAAAGATCGAAGAGGTGAGACTTCTGTCCGCTGTCGTTAGCCCGATAGGCCCGCATGGCTTTGCTTCCCCCAGTACAGAGCGGCGTAAGTATTCATTCCCCCCTTCAGGGGGGCCAGGGGGGTGTGGAGACTGGCGCAGGGAAATCGTTCTTGGAAGGAGCAACACCCCCCTGCCCCCCTGAAGGGGGGTGTTGCTCCTTCACTGGGTGCTGAGTTCTGCCGCGAAGTACTAGATATCCGAACAGCGCGATCGACGATCCTCTCCTGACCGCATCAAAGCGAATGCGTCCCACCGCATCCGCTGATGGCGCTTGGTCGGATGCTTCACGCGCGAGGACTTGTGAATACCGTATCAATTTGTTGCGCGATTATCAATCAAATTGCCCGGTTTCTTTGCAATAAGGGTTTCAGTGTGCTTCTGATCGCGCAAGCGGGTTGCGCAATCAGAAGCACACACTTGCGCGATTCACTGCCACCTGGTCATCAACACACACAAAAAGCTTTTATTATTCGAGTGTTAGAGCCATTGCGCTGTATTGCGCGTTTAACCCGGCACACCTGTTGCTCTACTCAGGGCTTCGAAATCATCGTGTGACTTTGGTCGATCACAGGTCTCGAGCTCAAGAACCGAGGCTTTCATGCCTGCCAACGGTTAGAGTCC
>CALBZH010000216.1 GCA_937889795.1 uncultured Syntrophobacteraceae bacterium
GGCATACGAGATTCCACTCGTGACTGGAGTTCAGACGTGTGCTCTTCCGATCTCACCATGTCCGGATAGGATACCCAATACGGAGCGGGAATGATGACTTCGTCCCCAGGATCCAGGACAGCCTGGAAGAAATTGTAGAGCGCGTGCTTGCCGCCGCAAGACACCAGCACGTTTTCCCGATGGTAGCTCAGCCCGTAGTCTTGGTTCGTTGCATGCCGGATGGCGTCTTTGAGCTCATCAATGCCGCCGACCGCCGTATAGCGCGTATGCCCCTCCCGCATGGCCTGAATAGCGGCGTCCTGGATATGCTTCGGCGTGTCGAAATCCGGCTCCCCTACTCCGAAGTTCACGATATGGACACCTTGCTGCTTGAGCGCCTTGGCTTTGGCATTGATCGCCAAGGTGGCCGACGGCTTCACCCGCGCGACCCTTTCCGATAGCTTCATTCCTCGCCCCTTTCCTCAACCGGGGACTCCCCGTCCCCCCCATAGTTCACGGTATCCAGATACAGTCCATGGGCCGGTGCGGTCCTTCCCGCGCGCCGCCGGTCTCGGCTTGCCAATATGTCAAGAAGCCCAACCGGCGTGAGCTTGCCCCGTCCCACCTCGACGAGCGTTCCCACCAAATTCCTGACCATATGCCTCAGAAAACCATTCGCAACGAACCGAAAAACAAGCCTTTCCGGCTCGGGACGCTCCAGCTCCGCCCGGTAGATGCACCGTTCGGTTGAGCGAACCGAGGAGCCCGCTGCCATGAAGGCCCTGAAATCGTGGCAGCCCAGGAGCCCCTCCAGCGCTGCCTCCATGACTTTGGCATCCAAGGGCTGTCGGATGTGCCAGGCACGGTTCCTTTCCAGCGCCGACGCCGTGGGCCGGTTCAGGATCCGATATTCATACGCCTTGCTGACCGCCGAAAAACGTGCATGGAAGGAATCCGGAACCTCTGCTGCCTGCAAGACGACGATGTCCGGCGGAAGAAGGCTGTTCAAGCCACGCAAGATTTGGTCGGGCTGCAGCCGCGTGCGCGCGTAGAAATTGACGACCTGTCCTCTGGCATGAACCCCGGCATCGGTTCGGCCCGACCCCCTCACATGGACGGCCCCCCCGAGCATGACCTCAAGACGCAGCTCGAGAGCCTCCTGCAAGGTCAACACCCCAGCCTGCCGCTGCCACCCATGATAATTGGCTCCGTCGTACTCGATCACCAACTTAAAATTTCGCTTCTGCTGTGGATCGAAAATGATCGGAACGAAAGGCTGTTGCTTCATGGCCTCAAGCTGCTCAACAAACGTCCGGCGGTGCCACATCCGAGTACGAGCTCGTCTCACCCCCTTCGACGACCCGGAAGAAACGCGGCTTCCAAACAACGAGTGGGTCAGGTCGTCCGGTCACGGCTGCCAGGGGGCGTCTTCCAGACCCATCGCTTCGGGTAGGCCGCTCATCAGGTTCATATTGCATACCGCCTGTCCCGAAGCCCCGCGGGTCAGGTTGTCGATGACCGAGACCGCGATCACACGTCGGGTTCTCGGGTCCACACGCCAGCCCAGGTCGCAGTAGTTGCTGCCGCGCACCTGCAGAGTCGTCGGGAGCTCCTTTGAGCCGCAGAGACGCACGAACCGGGCCTGCGCATAAAATGATGCGTACGCATCGTCGACCATCTCGGCCGTCACGTCCGGCTTGAGAGAAGCGTAAAGCGTGCTCAGGATCCCTCGGCTCATCGGCACAAGATGAGGCGTGAAACTGATGACCACGGACTCTCCGGCAACCCGGCTGAGCTCCTGCTCAATTTCGGGAGTATGCCGATGCTCCGCCACCTTGTACGCCTTGAATCCCTCGTTCACTTCACAGTAGTGCACCGCAAGCGATGCACCGCGCCCCGCTCCAGTAACGCCGGACTTGGAGTCGGCAATGAGAGTATGGGGATCGACAAGTCCGCTTGAGATCAAAGGGGCAGCCGCCAGAATGACACTCGTGGGATAGCAGCCCGGATTGCCGACCAGCCGCGCAGTCCGAATGGCTTCTCGATGCAGCTCCGGGAGCCCGTACACGGTCTCGGCGAGGAGCTCCGGCGTCTTGTGGGGCTCATACCAGGCAGCATAGGTCTCCGCATCGCGAAAACGATAGTCGGCGCTCAAGTCGATGACACGCACGCCTCGCCGCAGAAGCTCGGGCACCACGTCCATGGCCGCCTGATGGGGCAGCGCCGTAAAAACGATATCCGTACGATCCGCTAGCAGGTCAGGGTCCGGCTCCTCGAAGACCAGCTCACAGTGCTTCCGAAAGGCCGGGTAGACGCTGTCGAGGCGCTGTCCCTTTTGGCCGCGCGATGTGATGACTCGGATCTCCACTCCGGGATGCCGACTCAGCAAACGAATCAGCTCAAACCCCGTGTACCCGGACGCTCCAGCGATTGATACCCGCACCATTACAGTCCCTCACACAAAAATTCGGGGCACTGCGCCGTTGGCGCGGTGCCCCTCCATCAAAGCTCAAACCCAAAGGCAAACGGCAATTACCGTTTTGAATACTGGAAGCGTGCGCGCGCGCTGGCTTTACCGTATTTCTTGCGTTCCTTAACACGCGAATCACGCGTGAGAAACCCGGCCCGCTTCAGCACTTCACGGAATTCAGGATTGAATTCGAGCAGCGCCCTGGAGATGCCATGCCGAATGGCGCCCGCCTGACCGGATCCTCCGCCGCCGAAAACATTCACCGTGACATCCAGCTTGCCGAAAGTCCCCGTCAATACCAAGGGCTGAGCGACAACCATCTTGCTGGTAGGGCGGTCGATATACTCGTCAATCGGACGTTTGTTGATCGTCACAACTCCGGTTCCGGGCTGCAGCCACACGCGAGCCACGGCCGTTTTTCGCTTGCCTGTCCCATAAAAACGCTGTTCGGCCATCTAATCCTTCTCCTTGCGACCCATCCTCTATTGGCTAAAGAGCCATGACTGTCGGCTGCTGTGCTTCATGCGGATGCTCGGCACCACGATAGACCTTGAGCTTCTTGAGCAGCTTACGGCCCAGGCGATTCTTGGGAAGCATCCCCCAAACCGCCAGGCGAATCATGCGATCGGGGTGCTCCCGGTTGAGCTTGCGAGCCGTGGTGGACTTGAGCCCCACCATATAGCCGCTGTGACGATAGTAGGTCTTCTGGTCCCACTTGCGCCCCGTCAAAACCACTTTCTCCGCGTTGACAACCACGACGAAGTCACCCTGGTCCACATGCGGCGTAAACTGCGGCAGGTGCTTGCCCCTCAACCGCACGGCAATCTGGCTGGCGAGCCGCCCGAGGACTTGATTCTCCGCATCGACGATGATCCATTTACGCGTATTCGCTTCAAACTTGGCGCTTGCTGTATTCATTCTGTTTCTCCACATCTGAGATCTCGAATCCGAAGCTCTGGTGTATAAAGAATCCGCCAGCCAATGTCAAGCCAATATTGGCAAGGAAATGCAGTCTTAAGGTCTTTCACGGCAACGTCCGACCGCCTCACGTCCGTCCCTCGAACAGCAGAACGGGCGGGAGCTTATCCCGCCCGTTCTGCGCATCCCCCGCGAGACCGTCACACGCGGCATGGTCTCGATCGATCTCTAATCGCTCACGCCCGAATAGGTCTTGCTGCTTCCAAAGGAGCCCAGACCGAGAAGGTTCACGGTCAGCGCCACCCGATGGTCGTTGTCCTTGTTTTCATAGGCCACGCCCAAAGCCCAGCAGCCGTGATCATACCGAAACCCGTACCCTTGGGTGTACAGCTCGTGCTGATCAAACGAGTAGTCATGATACGTGATGAAGTGAAAGTTGGGGACGATGGCCACGTTTAGACGGGTGATCAGCTCGTCAATCACGGATTCGGCTCGGTATTGGTAATCCACACGAAAGAGGTCGCCACGGGCCGTCTTGAAAGTCATATAAACGTCATGCACAGTAGGACTCCCGTGGTCCACCGAAACATCCAAATCATACGAGAAGGTGATGGAGCGCTTGGGGGTTATATCGAGCCGCAGCCCGACATCGGTCGGCCCACTGTCGCGCTGCGTATCCAACAGAATCGTACGGACCTCAGCCGAGGTTGGCTCGAAATTGTAACCCTGAAACACCCTCAGTCTAGCCACCTCCGAGTAGCTCGGCGCTTCCTCGCCGTCCTGGCCCTTCGTCATGCTCTTAGCCGTGAGAAAGGTCGAAAAACCATACTCGACGCGGTTCTTAGACGGGTTGGTGTCCAGCCGATCAAACAATGGAATCTGAGGCCCCTTGAGCGGCTCGGGCACATACTCATAGACCACTTCAGGACGGATGGCATGCTGCACCGCCACCGTATCCCCCCAATGCAGATCGTACACCCGGTTGAGCCGGGAGCTCAGCGATAGGCGAGCATCCGTTACGGCTCGGCCGGCAGCGGAATCATAGCGGTCGGGATCCCAATCGACATAGTAGCCGGTGGCGCGAAATCCAGCGGACGCCTGCAAATCCAGATAGGATTTCCACTGGTAAGGCAGGTAAAGCCGGGGATGCACATCGAGGCGGCTCCCCCTATCGCCTTCCTCGCGGTAGTAGCTCGTCAGCGAGCTGTTGAGGCCGTAGTAGAGAGGCAGCTCCCCTATTCCCGTGGGCAAGATCGAATAGGCGAAGCTGGGAATCTTCTGCATGGTCGAAGCTTCCAGCGTGCGCTCCAGCTGATCCCAGTAGCGCGCATCCATGCTGATCAGCCAAGACTCATGGGGCTGCTCAAGGTAGAGGCTGGACTCGCGAAGCAGGGAGTTCTCATCGTGCACAAGCCCTCGTCCGAATCCCTCTCGAAAGAGCTTGTCCGTATAATCCGCGGAGGCCGAGCCATTCGAGAACTCTCGAAAAAAGTTCCGATCGCTGGCCATGTCGAGGTCAAGCCTGCCCACGGTATCATAGGGCAAATGAAAGGAGTGGCGCGATCTGATCCAGTAGCGATCATCCGTTTCGAAGGTATATCCCGCCTCCTTGAGGTCGTTCTTGTCCACCATGTCTTTCAGATAGTTGACAAGCCAGATCCCTTCCCCCCACGAGTCGTTGTTGATCCTGAACTCCAGGCCGCCCATCACCCCTCGATTTTCCATGCCTCGAAGGAAGAAGGTTGCATCCATGTCTTCCCGGATGGCCCAATAGAACGGAAGCTCAGCCTGAAACCCATTCAAATCGGAAAATCCAGCCCAAGGGAGGAGAAACCCGGACTGCCTCTCCTTTTGAAACGGTACAAAGAGCAACGGTGAATAAAGAACGGGAAGCTTCCAGATCCAGAACGAGGAGTTGGTGGCCCAAGCTTCCCCCTCCGTGTCGACCTTCAAGCTGCCATAACGGATCTTCCAGTCCGGGTTCGCGGGATCGCAGCTCGTCAGAACCCCGTTCCTCACTTCGTATTCACTGGCACCCTTCTTCTCGATCCGCTCGGCTTGGGTATAGAGCTGGTTGTCCGCAAAATAGGCAAGGCCGCCATCCACTTCTCCCGTTTCCTCGTCAAGATTCCAAATGACGTGCTCCCCGCGCAGCCAGTCCTTCTTGAATTGAAGATAAACGTTGCCGCGCATCTCCGCGCGACGATTGACCGAATCCAGCTCGGCCCAGTCGGCCTGGAGCACTCGATCCCCCGAGGTGATCTTGACGCTCCCCTTGGCCTCATAGATCTTCCGCTCGGGATCGTACGAGATCTCGGCCGCATCAATCGTCCACGCCCCTCGGGTCTCGCTCAGAAACGCTCTCAGGTCCAGCGGTGTCTCCGATTCTTGACCCTCTTCGGCATAGCTCGGAACGGCTTCCGCGACGACCCAGAGCAAGGGAATCATGCAGACCAAATAACCAAACAATATCAGTAAATTGCGTCGTCTTGACGGAATCATGGACAACACTTTCGTGACGGTTCGGATCAGGGAGACCTCCCACCAACCGTGCACAAGCACCTTTGGAGGGGGCTCAGTCAACGGCCTCTCCGGTCATTTCCTTAACCTCTCCCGCAAAGTAGAGGGAGCCGGCAATGCAGATCGCATCGTCGGGATCGGCCAGCTGTTTTGCCTGTTCGATGGCTGCTGCAGGATCATTGATGACGTAGTGCTTTCTCAAGTAAGGTCTTGCCAGGCGTTTGAGCTCCTCGGGGTCGGCCGCTCGAGTGTAGCGCGGCTGGGTGAAGATGGCGGTCTCCGCCAGCGGCAAGAGCCGCCGGAGAATTCCCTTGATGTCCTTGTCGGCCATGATGCCCAAAACTAGATGTAACTTTTTGTATTTAAAGGAATGTTTCAGAGCATCACGCAAGGTTTCCGCACCCTGGGGGTTATGAGCACCATCCAGAATGACCAAGGGCTTCTCCTGGAGCACCTCCAGGCGAGCCGGCCAGTGGACTTTCTCCAATCCCTCCTGGACAGATGTCTCATTGAGGACCAGCGCATGGTCCTGCTCGAGAACCTCCAAACAAGCCAGAGCCAGAGCCGTATTCTGAAATTGATGCCCGCCTCTCAGCCCAACGTTCAGCGAAGGCCAGCGACGCCGGATACCTTGATATTGAAAAGTTCCATCCGGGTTCCGACGAACCTTGAAATCAGATCCCAGGCAATACAAGGGGGCACCATGTCTGAAACAGGTTGCCTTGAGAATCCCCTGCACCAGCGGCTGCCGAGCGCCGGTGACGACGGGAATTTCATCCTTGATGATGCCGGCCTTCTCGCGCGCAATGGCAGCGAGAGTGGTACCGAGGAATTCCTGGTGGTCGTACGAGACGTTGGTGATCACTGCCGCCAGTGGTCGTATGACATTCGTGGCGTCGAGTCGCCCTCCCATTCCCACTTCGATCACGGCCCAGTCAACTTCCTCCTTGGCAAAGTAGGTCAGGCCCAGGCTGGTTACCACCTCAAAAAAGGTCGGCGGCTCGATCTCGTTGATCACGGACCGGACTTGCTCGACAATGGGCAGGATCGCGCTCATGGGCACTTCTTCGTCGTTGATGCGAAACCGCTCGGTG
>CALBZH010000217.1 GCA_937889795.1 uncultured Syntrophobacteraceae bacterium
ACCCGGCCCCTCCTGCACCTGGCGGGCAAGGCCCGAGAGATTGGCGGCGGACGTCATCGAGGCGAGGACATCGTCGTGACAACCGGCGACGAGATCGAATTCCTGTCCCACAATTTCGCGCAAATGGCGACGGACATCGAAGACTACCAGGCAAATCTAAGGGAATCCCTGGTGCAGCTTGCCGAATCCAAGGAGACCATGGAGCAGTATTCGAGAGAGCTTGAAAAGCAGGTCCGCGTGCTCCGGAATGTCCACTACCTGAGTCATTATCTCAGCACAGGCTACGATCGGGAGTCCGTTCTGCACACGATCCTGAAGGCCTGCGTTGAAGGCCTCGGATACGACCGCGTGGTCTTGTACCTTGTCGATCAGACGACCAAGAAGCTCGCTTGTCACAAGACTTTCGGTCTCACACCCGAACAGGAGCGAAGGGCCCTGGGCTCGGCCTACGACCTGAGTCAGGACGACTGCATCCCCACCCGGGTTTTCCGCTCGGGCAAATCGGTGTTCGTCAGAGACATCCAGGCGGATCCCATCGTCACGGAGCTGGATTTGAGGATTGCCCACGCCGGAGAGCTGGAGTCGGCCGTCTTCACGCCCCTCAAGAGCCGGGACCGAGTGATCGGGGTGCTCGGGGCCGATACCAAGACCTCCCAGAGAGAGATCAACGTTCTGGACGTGGAATCCCTTGAGATCTTCGCCAACGATGCCGCACGGGCCATCGAGCTTTCGGAGCTTTACGGGCGGCTGGTTTCCGAGAGAAACTTCGTCCGATCGATCGTCACCCATATGACGAGCGGCATCGTCACGCTGGACGACACGGGGCGGGTGACCTGGTTCAACCCGTATAGCGAGAGCGTGCTGCAAATCCGCCAGGAAGCGGCTTTGGGCCTGTCATTCCGCGACGCATTCCGTAACTACCCGACCCTCTCGACGCTGATCGAAGATCACTTGGGCCTGCCGGGCGGGGAGGTGAAGACCCTTGAGCATTCGGTCCGGATGCCGAACGGTGGGGAAAAGATTCTGGAAGTCCATTTCTCAACGATCTTCCAAGAAAAGCAGAAACAGCACATCTTCATGATGTTTGTGCGCGACATTTCCCAGCGCAAGCAGATGGAGGAGCATATCCGGCGCTCGGACCGGCTGGTCAGCCTCGGGGTCCTGGCTGCGGGAATCGCCCACGAGATGCGTAACCCTCTGACCGGCATCTCCCTGCTCATGGACGACCTTCACGATCATCTCAGCGGCCATCCCCGGGAACGTGAGCTCACCGAAAAATCTCTCCAGGAGATCGACCGGCTGGAAAACCTCATCACGGGACTCCTGGATTTCGCGGGTCCCGGTCGTCAGGTGACCCTTCAGCCCAAACCGGTTCGCGAGGTGCTCGACAATACGCTCTTCCTGGTTCGGAAAATCTGCAAGAACCAAGGCATCGTGCTGTCGGTGAACGCAGACGACGAGCTCCCTCCAGTCCTTTTGGATCCTGAGAAGCTCAAGCAGGCTTTGCTCAACCTGTTCTTGAACGCCATCCAGGCCATGCCCGATGGCGGAGACCTTTGTGTCGACCTCCACCTCGTCGACCCCGCCAGATCCTTACTCTCCCTGCCGGCGGTCCGGATTACGGTCACGGACACGGGAACGGGGATCGAGGAGCAGGATATCCCCTATATCTTTGACCCTTTCTTCAGTCGCCACCCTTCTGGATGTGGCCTTGGCCTTGCAATTGTTCACAGCATCGTGGAAGAGCACAAGGGCCGCATTTCCGTGAGCAGTCGTCCGAACCGGGGAGCCACCTTCTGGATCGACCTTCCCGGAGTCGAAGACGGCGTCCATCCGTGAGGCCGGTTTATGGAGAAGATCCTCATCGTTGATGACGAAGCCTTCATCTGCGAAAACCTCGAGCGCATCCTCGGGGAAGAGCACTATGACACAGTCGTCGCCCAGACCGGGCAGACCGCTCTCGAATCGCTGCGGGCAAACCAGGTGGACCTGGTCTTCCTCGATCTCAATCTGCCCGACATGCACGGGCTGGACATCCTGAAGCACATCAAGTCCCTCGATCCGGACCTGCTGGTCATCATCATCACCGGCTATGCCTCGGTGGAGTCGGCCGTGGAGGCGCTCAAGATGGGCGCTTACGACTACATCAAAAAGCCGTTCAAAGCCGATGTGATCAAGCTCATCGTGCGCCTGGCTCTCGAGACCCAGAGTCTCAAGCGAGAGGTCCACAGCCTCAAGAAACAGCATGAGGGGCTCCTTGCCGACCAGCCTGTCATCGCTGAAAGCCGTGCCTTCCGGGACATTTTGCAGCAGGTGAAAGAGGTCGCCAAGCATGCCGACGCAACGGTGCTCATCACGGGCGAGACGGGAACGGGGAAAGACCTCGTCGCGCGCACCATCCACAGCCTGAGCCCTCGTGCGGCGCGGCCGTTTCTCGAGATCAACTGCGCCGCCCTGCCGGAGAACCTGCTTGAAAGCGAGCTCTTCGGCCACGAAAGCGGCGCCTTCACGGGAGCCCGGTCGAGAAAGATCGGCCTGTTCGAATCGGCGAACCGGGGCACCATTCTGCTGGATGAGCTGGGGGAAATGGCTCTGCCGCTGCAGGCGAAGCTGCTACGGGTCCTGGAGGACAAGAAGGTGCGGCGAATCGGCGGCACCCAAGCGATCGCGGTGGATGTGCGGATCATCGCGGCGACCAATGCCGACCTGCGAGAAGCCATCAGGGCGAAACGGTTTCGGGAAGACCTGTTCTATCGGCTTCACGCCATCCCGCTCCATTTGCCGCCGCTTCGCGAGCGGCCCGAGGACATCGTGGCGCTCGCCAAGACGTACGTGGCGGAATATGCCAAGAAATACGGCCGGACCTTTCGTGGGGTCACTCCCGAGGCGCAGCGGAGGCTGCTTGCGTATCGTTGGCCCGGAAACGTCCGGGAGCTGCGCCATGTCATCGAGCGGATCTGCATCCTGCATGAAGGAGAGCTGCTCGCTGAACCTCACCTGCCCAAAGAGCTGTACGACCCTTGCGGAAGCGAGCCAGCCCCATGGGCTCCGGGCGATATCCAGATTCCCGCGGAAGGCATCAACCTGGACGAGGTCGTGGACCAGTTCACCCATTCCCTGATTGCGAAGGTTCTCAAGATGGTCGACGGAAACATTTCCCAGGCCGCCAAGCTGCTCGGGATTCCCCGCGGGACCCTGCGCTACAAGCTGGAAAAATACCTGATGGAATCCTCAGCCGGTTGAAGCGGGGCTATCGTTTCACTGGCGGTTTTTCGCCATCTCCGGCGGTTTTCAGCCGCCCTCCGCCCTCCCACCACGAATCAGGAATCCTGCTGGATCCTGGCCACAAAGATGCCGGGATGACGTTCATTGTGCTCACGTGGACCTCAATGCAGTGCTGCTCACCGAGACCCGGCAATTCCTTCTGCCTCCTGCATTCACATGCCTTGGCCCCATTCACTGGCGACTTTCCGCCATCGTTCTTAATGTAATAGGAGTTGTCACTATCACTCCTTGTACTGAATCACGCCCATTGGTTCGAGCTCGATCACTTAGGGCTCAGAAAACAAGCGCATCTACGGACATACCACGCATTGGGATCAAGCGCAGGGCTCGCCCTGACCGACATCGCACGCAGCTTGCAATGCTGGCCCTTAACCGGGTGACGATTCCGGGCGGGTCGATCGAGGGAGGGAGGTCGCACCTCATCTCTCTGAAGATACAACGTGTTGGGAACACTAACCTTTCACGAGAGGCAGGGTCCATGGAGAACAAATTCACCTACGGTTT
>CALBZH010000218.1 GCA_937889795.1 uncultured Syntrophobacteraceae bacterium
AAAGGAGATCGAGATCATGAGCAATCGTGACTACTTATCTGCTTTTGCTAAAGCTAATCGTGCGATATGTGATGGTGCTGACGAACAAATGGTCATGAATCTTATTACCAGAAGTGTAACAGAAACACTTGATCTGAAAGGCTGCATGATCAAATTAGATCCAGCTGCGATTGAGCGTATGGGATATAAACCAGATGCAATCAAGCTTCGTGGCAATCCGTGCAACACACAATCTCCTGAGCCAGAACACCTTGAAATGCTCTCGAGTTTTGGTCTGAGCGAAAATTTTATGTATTCCAGTATCCATCGTTTGCCTGCGAGTCAACTCTACCATATCCCGCAAAAGACTGTAGCAATCGCTGATATCGAGAAAGCGGAGAGGAACGTCGACTATGATATTTTCAAGGCTGAGGGCATCCGGGCCTTTCTTCTGTTTCCCATTGAGGTCTATGGGGAGGATGTCGCCTTGGTGGCCTTGTTTGATGGCAAGATAGGCGAGCTCAGCAGTGAAGACGTGAAATTTGCCAGGGCGATCACCAGTCGAGGGGTCGCGTCCTTCGTCCGGTTGCGCAATTGGAACCGCGTGCTGGATCGCGAACGGCAGTTCCTGGGCAGCTTTCAGGAAATAAGCAGCGCGATCGGCTCAACGCTCACCATCAATAAGGTCTTGCAGCTTGTAGTCACCAAGATCACCGAAGTATTGGGCGTACGCGGCACTCAGGTGCGGTTGCTGGATCGCAAGACCAATGACCTGGAGTTGGCGGCATCGTTTGGATTGAGCGAAGAATTCACAAAGATTGGCGCGCTCAAGGCCAGAAGGGGTAAGGATGGGGTTCGAACAATCTCCACAAAGGCGATCGTCATCGACGATGCCCCTAACGATCCGCGTGTACAATACCGGTCGGAAATCGCCGAAGAGGGCATTCGCAAAATCCTTACGCTTCCCCTCCTTGTGCGCGATCGCATCATGGGGGAGCTGACCATCTTCACTGGCGAGAGCCTGGCGTTCACCGAGCAGGAGCTCCAATTCGCTACGGCCATTGCTCAGCAGTGTGCCTTTGCCATTGAAAACTCTCGCCTCTATCGACAGGTCAAATACGAATTTCAAAAACTACTGGAGGATTTCGGCTACGAAGGCAGCTGAAGGTGGACACTGAGTTCCCCATGGGTTCGGATTGTTCTTGAAGAAGAGTCTCTTGTCCTGCTGTCCCGGTGCAATTTGTTCTCAGCCCATTCCAAAGCCGGCTTGCCTGGCACGGGTTGCCAAAGAACTGAGTCGTCTTCGTCACTCTATTGGTTCACACTTGGCAACGCCGCTACGACGCGCTTTGAGCTTAAGGATGGGATCACCAAAGCCTTTTCGCACGCGACGCGAGGCCCCTTGGTAGGCCGCCTTGTGATGTGGAGCCGGCCTGAATGTGCTAGAGAAAGCGGAAATCTGACGAGGTTGCCGGGAAGGGTACTGAGGGGATCTTGGAAATTGAGTCTAGTCGGCTCACCGGAGCAGGGAAATCATCTCGCTCCTTGAGCCCGCTCCCATCTTTCTCATGATGTTCTTGATATGCCACTTCACCGTGTCGCTCCCAATGAACAGAATTTCTGAAATGTTCTGATTGCTGTACCCTTCACTCACAAGTCTCACCACCTCGAGCTCTCGGGCCGTAAGACCGAACTCTATGCTTGCTTCCTCAAAATCGATCGGCCGTTTCTCAACGATCTTCTCGATGAGAACCATGATCTGGGTGGTCTTCTCAGTGTCTTCCCTTTGCCCCCGCATCGGAAAGCTACGCGCCGAGTAGGAGCCACCCGCACGACCAGTCAGTACCACGCAGGGCGGACTTCCGCTCCAGCCGTCGCTCCAATTGGCTCCCGCTTCTCCCTCGGTAAGGTGGCACTGCAGAATTTCCCCGGGAATACTCTCAGGGTCCGGAAGGATCTCCATCGCCTCCCGATTGGCGTAGAGCAGTTGTCCCTTCGTGTCGAAGATGAGCACCCCCGGTGCCGATCGCTTCTTAACGATTTGAAGTGGGTCTTTCATGGAGTCCGCTCTCCAAGAATGCAGCCTAGATCGCTCTGTTGTGTGCTGACGCCCGCCGGCCAGCCTGCACGTTTCTCGAAAGGTACGGTCCTTGCCCCGAGCGGCCGTCTCTTATGGATCGTCATGAGACCCCAGTACTAAAGCCCAAAACCACACTTTATGGGAGTTGTGCCTTCGACAATCCTGGCCCATTCTGGGCGCAAAGGGACAAGAGGTGCTGATGCTCAAACCATGCAGATGCTCGAAGAGAGGTCGACTTCATGATCCATGAAAACGAGAAGCGGTATGACGAGCGGGAGTTTGTTGAACGGCCCATCACGTTCAACATGAGTGCTCACAGGGCCGCCCCGTTTGAAGTCATTTCAAAGAAAGGCATCTGTATTGACATAAGCTCGAGCGGGCTTGGACTGGTGTCGAATTGTCACCTCCACAAGGGTGAGGTCATGGAGGTTCACGTTCCCATTGGAGTGAAAGAGGTGACCGTGAGGGTCTTTGCAGAAGTGCGCTGGTCGGCATTCGCGGGAGACAGCGCCAGAAGTGGCTTGAGATTCTTGTGAAAGGAGGCTCTTCATCCAATGCCGTTCGCTCACGGGAGCTCGGACGAAGCGGATCATCGTGGCCGTGACCGCGATGGGAGATAGAGCTAAACATCTGGATGAGATGGCCGAAATGTCGGAACCCAGATCCGAGATGCCGGCATTTCAGTCCATCATATGGAGGAAGAGATGAAGACGATGCGCTTCATTTTAGCAATCGGTATGCTCCTGTCGTGGACTTCGATGGCTTCCGCGATTTCGTTCAACGTCAGCGAAACGTTTTCAAGCGGACGCAAGAACAGTCATTCTTACGCCTTGATCACTGACAGGCAGAAGCACGGCTACTCGCCCATGGAAACGATGTCCCTTCCTCTTGACTCGGGCGAGATCACGTCCGCATTTCTGGACATCACTTACTCCGACATTTCCGCAAACGGACGATGCAGCTACGAGCTTTGGTCTATCCTGGTCGCGAGCTCGCTCGACAGTGACTCATCCACCTATGAGGAGTTTGTCCCCCTCGGGCAGCTTTTGTCCGCAAAGCGGTCCAACGGTCGCAATACGATGACATTTGAGCTTGACGGGACGATTCTCAAGGAGCTCATGCAGACCGGGGAATTGCACATGGTTTTCAAGGAAAGCACGAGAGGGGCTGACTCTTTCAGGCTTTTCCGCAGCTCTCTCCACGGAGAGTACGAGCTACCGCCCGTCGTCCCCGATCCGCCTTCCGGTCCCGTCAATCCGGTCCCGGAGCCCTCGACCATGTTGCTGCTCGGCTCGGGGTTGTGCGGACTCTTTGGAGTCAGGAGGAGGATTTTGGGTTGACTATTCCCAGGGACTGCTTCATCCCCAGACAACCCCGGTTTTGCTGTAGGGGACGCTGCTCGCCCGCTCCAGGTTCCGTTGGGCGGGGACGTAGGTGGGATCGATTTCTGTGGCCGTCCTGTAATAGGTAACGGCCTCTTTTCGCTGGTCCCGGACTTCACACAGGCCTCCCAGCACGTTGAAGGCTTCGGGGCGGGCTCCATTCACGAAGACCGCTTTGTGGGCGTACACGAAAGCGGCGCTGAATTTCCTTGCGAGATCGGAAGAGCGTCGTGTAGGGAAAGAGTGTAGATCTCGGTGGT
>CALBZH010000219.1 GCA_937889795.1 uncultured Syntrophobacteraceae bacterium
GCTGAAAGCCTAGCGG
Source organism: uncultured Syntrophobacteraceae bacterium (assembly GCA_937889795.1). Classification (GTDB taxonomy): domain Bacteria; phylum Desulfobacterota; class Syntrophobacteria; order Syntrophobacterales; family Syntrophobacteraceae; genus CALBZH01. The sequence goes on from CALBZH010000219.1 coordinate 17, forward strand.
GAAAGCCATCAAAGCGATGCCGACGATTCCGATCAGGCCGTATCGGGCCCTGCCAAGCAGCACCATCCAATGCCGAAATGTCTGTCTGGCATCGGGGATGACTGCCAGGAGGCTTTCCACCCGGGCTGGACGAGTCATGCGGATCACGAAGTAGAGCAGTCCCGCCTCAAAAAGCAGGCGTGTCAGCTGCGTGATGGTGGCGGGAAATTCGAGGAGACGAAGACACGTCAATCCGAAGCCACCCAGGAGGCTCCAGACGACGAAGAGCTTGAGCATGCGCCGGTAGAAACGACCGGCTCTCTCGGTCAGGATCTTAACCTCCTCGTGCACCGCGATCTCGTATGAAACCCTGATGAGTCCGAGCGAGAAGCTCATCACAATCAGCGTCAGCAGCCCATAGATGCTGAGTCTTGCCGGCACGGTCTCCGCAAGACCGAGAGTCTTGAGGGTCACGCTCAGCCACAGGGCCAGTCCGACGGGATAGACCTGAGAAACAGCCTCCTGACCGACCCCAATCAGCCACTGGAGGCTTGGGCGATCCCGTTTCGCCTTCACGAGCTCGAGCTTGTTGTGAGCCAGAGTCTTGAGGCGTCGGGTGCCCCAGCTCAGAATGACCACCAAAGCCACGAGAACCGAGAGTGCCATGGGGTGAGACCTGGCGAAGCGCTCCACGGTGCCTGACTGGACAAGCTTGACGATCCAGTGGGTCACACGCTTTGGAATTTCCGTGATGCTGTTCCAGATGACAACGATCTGCTGCTTGAGTGACAGGTGCTGCCGGCGCTTGAGAAGCTCCAACTTCCAGGATTCCCGCTGCTTTTCGAGCAGGGGCAGAATCTCCTCCAGCTGTGCTTCCTCGGATTGAAGGTATTCCCCCGTCTTTTCTGAAATCTCGACCAGTCGCGCAAGCTCTCGCCCTTCGCCGGAGACCAGGCGGCGATAGCTCTCAAAGGCGGCTTCAAGGTCCTGTCGGGATTCGTCGGCCTGTTGACCTGCGGCAATCAGGAGCAGGTCCTTCTCCATCTGAGCGACGGCCACGGTCTTGCCCGCTGTATCGTCCTTGAGCCGTGCGATTTCTTCCAGAAGCTGCTTCCGGGAAGCCGCAAGCCTTGAGGCTCGGGCCGAATAGGTGCCATGGACCTCCTCCACCCGACTGAGGGGAAACTGTTGAATGGCAAGCAGGGCCTTAATGCCCGCTGCTTCGGCCATCAGCTCTTCTGCAGTTTTCTGGGCGAGCACCAGGGTCTGCTGTGCCTCGACGGTTCTTGCACGGATTGCTGCAATGCTTTGCTTGAGCGTTGAGGAGGCATCCTGAAGCGCCTCGGTCACGGTTGCGGCGGACACAACGAAAGCTGCCTTGCCGCGCTCATCGGAAGTCGGCGTTGGTGTTGCCGAGACAAGACTCGAAACGGACAGAATGAGCAGGACAAGCACGGTGCGAGAGAGGTGGAGAAGGAGATCAACCGGCATGCGTTTTCCTCCGACGCAGGTTTGTTTCGATTCGTTTGCAATGCCGCGCAAGGATAGGTTCAAATGGGCTGGATGAGAAGCCCTTTTTGCCACGAGAGCTCGTTTGGGTGGCTTTGCATTCCAACTGGAAATAACGTATCAAGTCCAAGGAAGTGTGATTCGATACCACTGCCAAGGCGGGATTTTGCTCCAAGCATCGTGCTTCGTCCCCTCACCGGCATTAAATTAGCGTTCAGGTTGAGACGATCCAGCGCTGTCCCATTTTTCCCATTGAATTGAAACATTGCTCCGTGTCCCGATCGTTGGAGGTAACCATGCTGGTTTTAAGAAAAGCCCCAGGTTTGCTGTTGTTCAGCTGTCTAGCCTTCGTTGCTGCCCCAGCTATGGCTGCGAGCGCTCTGGTGGAGGAAATCCTTGTGAAATCGGGAGCGAGCGAGCAGCTTGCGCAGATCGCTCGCATTGCTCAGCTGTCTTACGAAAAGGCGGCCGAGGAGCGAGACGGGACGGAAAGCGGGCAGTCGCCAGCGGTTCGCGAGCGAATCCGGAAGCTGATCGGCGAGGCGTTCGCTCCCGAGAAGCTGAAAGAATCCGTTGGTGCTGAGCTCGAAGCAAAGCTCAGTCCGGCAGAGATGCAGGCAATCGTCAAATGGCTGGATTCGCCGCTGATCAAGAAATGCACTCAACTGGAGATCGCGGCGGGGACCCCCGAAGCGTCCGAGGAAATCGATGCCTACATGGTGGAGCTCCAGCGTACGCCCGCACCCAAGAGCCGCTCGCAGCTCGCGAAACAGTTCGATTCGGTGCAGCATGCGACGAGGTCGACAGCCACTGTGATCCTCGGGATGCAGATCGCATCCATTTCGGCGATTGCCGCCATGCTTCCTGCGGAAAAGCAAATTTCCTTCTCGGACCTTGTGAAGGTGGCAGAGAAGCAGAGACCCGCCCTTGAGACCAGCGTGCGGCCCATGGTGCGGGCCCAGATTCTTTACACCTACCGTTCTCTCTCCACTGCGGAGTTGAAGCGGTACATCAAAGAGATGGGCTCCGGGCCTGGCAAGAAGTTCTACTCCGTGAGCCAAACGGCTTATGAAAAAGCACTGATCGAGGCTTCGGCCCGCTCCTCCAAATCGATCCTGGATGCGGTTCGGAACCTGGACAAAGAAACAGACGCATAGACAGACAGTCTCGAACCATTCCGAATCGCTGCACAGGATCGCAGCCCGGCAGGAGGGACACATGAAGCAGCTGTTCGCGGTCGTGCTCATTTTTATGGGATTCCTTTGTCTGGCTGTGCCCATGGGGTACGCGCAGCAGCAAGCGGAAACCTCGGTTGCAGACAAGGTCAAGCTAGATCGGAAGAGCACACGTCTGAACTCCAGTCACGAGTGGATATCT
>CALBZH010000220.1 GCA_937889795.1 uncultured Syntrophobacteraceae bacterium
AATCGCAAATGGTCACGTCCCGATAATTGATTACCTTTTTCTTCTCGTCGGCCATATGGTGGGTCTCCTCGTAATGGGTTTGTATACGCCAAGGTCCATTCATCATGATTCATCACGGGCAAATTGCGTGCCTCAACTTGTTAGGGCATATTATCTAATAATTACCATCTATTATCGGGTGCTTAAGCAACCTCCTCGATCTGACACTATTCCATTCTGGTGAATGTGATTCCTGGATGGAATAGCAATTTGGAGGAGAGCGCTGGGCATGCTGGCGTCTGCTCCCCGTGATTTTGGTCAGGAATTCGCTTTTCTCCCGCAGCAGGGACCAATGTTACGTTGAATGCGGCTGTCGTCCGGTATATTGTGGCTCATCGGTCGTCATACGGGATGAAGAATCGGAAACGCTCAGCCGTCTGGAGCCAGCCAACCCCGCAGCATGAGAGAGGATCGACCCCATGCCCGCGCTTTTGATCGAAGGAGAGGAAGACTCCCACGAACTGTTCGTCCTTGACAAGCCTCAGATCACGATCGGTCGCAATCATGCGGCGAGCGGCATTGTGAACGACGTCAACCTCCCAGACCGTACGGTGTCGCGGCGCCACGCTAGAATTGTTCAGGAGGGAGAGGGGTACTTCATCGAAGATCTTGGAAGTGAGAATCGGGTCATCGTAAACGACCGACCCGTCCGCCGCATTCCCCTCGGTGATGGCGACCGCATTTCCATTGGACGTTACACCCTTGTGTTCCAGTCCCAGCGCATCAAGTCCGTTGATCCGAAAGGGTACACCGTTGGGCCGTTGGACCCGTGCAAAACGATGGATCTCAATTACCTGATCCTGCACCGGCTGAGCGACCTTCTTGTGACGGTGACAACGGTGGATGAGTTTCTGAACGCAGCGATGGATCTCATCTTAAGCAGCCTCCGGGCAAGCACGGGCATGCTGTTGCTTCGCAACCCAGACGGCACCCTGCGGGAAGCCATCAGCCGCAGCCCTTCAGACGCTTTCAGCCGCAGCATGGTCGAGCAGGCCATGCAGACTCGAACGGCCATCATGACAGGCCTTGATTATTCGCCCACCGAAACCATGGTGTTTCGTGGCATCCGATCAGCCCTGTGCGCTCCTCTGATCCACGAAGGGGGCGTGTTGGGAGCAGTTTATGTCGAGAGCCCCCAGATTGGCTGCTTCAGCGAAGACAGTCTGGTGCTCCTCACCGTAACCGCCAATCAAGTGGCATCGGGCCTCGAGAAGGCGGCCTTGAACGAACAGCTCTACAAGGAAATCCTCATTCGCAAGAATTTGGAGCGCTTTCTCTCCCCGAATGTGGCGCGCCGCATCGCGGAGGATTCCTCCGCCCGGGGTGAGCTTGCGCTTCAGACGGACCGCTTGCAAGTGTCGGTGCTGTTCGCCGACATCGAGGGGTTCACGCTGTTGAGCGAGCGGCTGGATGCCGGGGAGATCGCCGATCTCCTCACGCGTTACTTCACCTTGATGACAGATGTCCTGTTTCGATGGGAAGGCACGCTCGACAAATATTTGGGGGATGGACTGCTCGCGATCTTCGGAGCGCCGTTCCGATACGCTGACCACGGGTTGCGGGCGGTTCGGTGCGCACTGGAAATGCTGGAGAAACAAAAGGAATACTCGCGCGGATTGCCGGAAGACCGCCAGTTCAACATACGGATCGGTGTCAATACCGGAGAAGTTGTCGCTGGATATCTGGGATCACCCCAAAGGATGGAATACACGGTGCTCGGAGAAACGGTGGTCATCGCCAACCGACTCCAGGCATTGGCAAGACCCGGGACGGTCTACGTGGGAAGACCCACTTATGAGCTCGTCAAGGATTTCTTTCGCGTGGAGTACGTGGATCGCATTCCCACTCCCAAAGGACGCAACATCATCGACGTCTATTGCATTTCTGGGTAGCACGTGGACCGCTGGGGTGGTTGCCTTTGTCCTGTGTCATCGTTGCCACCACTGCTTCTGGGCCTGAAACCTGCTCAGCTGCTCTTCCAGCTCCCGGATGCGCTCCCTTGCAGTGGCCAGCTCGCTTTCCATGACGGACGTTCTTGTTTCATCGGACTTGAGCCGAGCCAGGGCAAGGTCCAGCTCTCTCTCGCGCTGAGCCATATCTGCGAGCCTGGATTCGCTTTGGGAGCGCTCAGCCAAAAGAATTTCATTCTGCTTCCTAAGCTCGCCCAACTCGATGAACAACGTCTCGTATCGAGCTCGCGTGAGGGTCACCACGTCCCATGAAGATGTCCTCATGTCCTTGCTATGACTGTCCGTGTCTCGATTTTGTAATACTGTTTTTCGCAGGAGAGGAAGCCTCTTAGGGTCCAATTCAATGGGATCAAGGTATGTCCGACTACCTAGTTTGACCTTGGTCAGATGTCCCTTGGCCAAATAGCGTTGAATCGTCTTCACGCTCACACCGAGGCGCTCAGCGGCCGTTTGAATGCTGATCAGTCGATCACGAAAACCCTCACTCTGTTCATCCATTGCCTCTTCCTTTGTCGTGAGTGGAACGCGTCCTGCAAGGTGCTGAGCGCATGGACGCGGTCGCAAACAGTGCGAAGCCTCCAGCCATTTTCTCAGTTGGCCGTCGACATTGCAACGCCAGCTTGCTAATTTGTCCAAAGGCGCAACGGTTGAGCGGCTCTGTGTTTGCAGGGGCCGACGACTCATCTGGTCAGAAGTTCCCAATTGCTCGGCATCGAGGGATCTCACACAAGGAAGCGACATGAAGAAATCTCAGTTGAAGGAGCTGGTCGACAAGCTTGCAGCCGCGGAAGAACAAATGGCCGCCTTGGAACGAGGCGAGATCTCGACGGCTCAGTCGGTGGAGAGCGTGTCTCAGATCCTCAGCGACTTCCACAGCACGGCCGCCGATCGAGGTGTGAAGGCCTTGGCGCAGGTCGGACTGAAGCTTGAGCAGTTCGTCAAAACTCCATCTATTGGTGCCGAACAGTTGACAACGATCTCGTTCGCTCTAGGAGTGCTCCGGGGCGGTCTTCAGGAAGGCAGCTCCGAGGGAATACGAGCTGCCATGGTAGAAACCCTGGAGCTCATTGGTCTGGAGCCGATGGTCATGTCCATGCCGTATTCGAAGCCGAGCGCTCCGTCAAAAAAGGAGGAGGTCTCCTGGACGGTTGATTCCATCAATACGGCCCCGCCCCGGAAAGACAGATCGGAAGAGCACACGTCTGAACTCCAGTCACGAGTGGATATCTC
>CALBZH010000221.1 GCA_937889795.1 uncultured Syntrophobacteraceae bacterium
CCACCGAGATCTACACTCTTTCCCTACACGACGCTCTTCCGATCTGCCCTCTGAGGTGGGTTCACGATCTATTTATTAGTTAACGATCACTAAATTACTCAAAAACTAGAGTGGTGTAAAGCCGTTCGTGTGAATTCCAAGTGAGAAGAAACGCGCTTGGGGGTCAGGAGTGGAGCTTCGAAAGTCTCATGGTCTCGCGGTGCGTTTTCCGAGGCGCGTTATTCGCGCGGTTGGGCCTGGCGGGCTTCATTCGACGGAGTGTTCCCCGGGCGCTTTCCTTTCAACAACAAAAGCCTCGATCAGGCGAGGCCGTGCTTCTTGAGCCGGTAGTAGAACGTTGTCCGGTGGATGTTGAGGAGCGCGGCCGCCTTGGTCTTGTTTCCCGCCGTCCTGCGTAGCGCGTCGATGAGCTGGTCCTTTTCCGCATGTTTGACCGCGAGGTGCAGTGGTGCCTCTCGATCTTCCGACGAACTTTCATGGTACGCCTCGGATCTGTTCCGCGCTTTCTTCAACAGAATCGCCGGCAGATCCTTGGGATCGATCCTGGCACCCGAGCAAAGGTATAGAGCGCGCTCGATGACATTTTCAAGTTCTCGGATGTTGCCGGGCCAGTCGTAGGCGAAGAAGAGCTCCATCGTTTCCGGTGCAATCTCGCAGACTGGCGAGTTGAGATGCCGGCCGAGCTTTTTCAGAAAATGATCGGCAAGAATGGGAATGTCTTCCCGGATCTCCCTGAGTGACGGCAGTGGGATTGAGACCACATTGAGGCGATAGTACAGGTCGTTTCGAAAATACCCCAGCCGGACACGTTCCTCGAGATCCCGGTTCGTTGCCACAATTACCCGAAAGTCGATCCGCTTCGGCCTTCTGGCCCCGAGGGGCTCGATCTCCTTGTCCTGCAGAACCCGCAGCAGCTTGGACTGTAATCCAAGAGACAGCTCTCCGATCTCGTCCAGAAATATGCTGCCCTTATGGGCCAGCTCGAATTTACCCGGCTTTCCGGATCTGATCGCCCCCGTGAAAGCTCCCGCCTCGTAGCCGAAAAGCTCCGACTCGAAGAGCTCGCCCGGAATCGAGGCGCAATTGACCCGTACGAAAGGATGACCGCGCCTGGAGCTCGCCCGGTGAATGGCGTGAGCGAAGATCTCCTTTCCGGTTCCGCTTTCTCCTGTAAGCAAGATCGGACTGTCCGAGGCCGCCAGTCTTCTTGCCATTTCCCTTGCACAAACGAGCTTCTCGCTCGATCCGATCACATCATCGAGGGAATATCGTGCCTGGTATATGTCCCGGGTCTCCACTTCATACCGCTTCAAAGCCGCCTCGAGCTCCGCGATCCTGTGCTTGAGGGCGACGAAGGCCTTGAGGTCATGAAAGATCACCTTTCCCACAGCTCCGATCACTCTTCCACCTGCCTTTATGGGATAACGGTTTACGATCACATGGCGTCCCTTTACGGCGACCGCATCGCCCATCATCGCCCGCCCTGTGCGCACCACCTGAGGCAGGCCGCTCACCGGGATCACATCGAGTATGTACCGACCCAGGGCTTCTTCCGCTGTTATGCCGTAGAATGGTTCGTTGGTCTTGCTGAAATGGCGGATGATCCCCCGGTCGTCGATGATGACCGTTCCCTCGTAAGGGTTGTCCAGAACGGCTTGAAGCAGTTCGGCTGGAACATTGAGATAGCCGTAGGTCTCCATGACAGCACAATCCTTTGATTGCTCACCGAGTGCACTGCTCCTGTTTCAAGACGATAGACCCTATTGAAGTGTTCAAAAATTGCTACACTATTTCATCGTCTAACGCTACAAGATTGCGACATGGTGATTCTTTTGTGCCGTCTTTCTCTGCAAGCTCGCCGTGTTTCCAATTCATATCCTTGCGGCACGGATCTTGATGAGATCCTTTCGAGACCGAGCAGCATCGCGTGAAAAGCTGCCGCCCCTTTGGCGCGGGTGTTCTTGCAACAAGAGGAGATAGGACATGGGAGACATGGGGTCTAGATTGAGACAGATTTCTATCCTGGCAGACCAGATCGAGGCGAGAAGATCCGAGATCGAGGAAGCTGCTGCGCTCGATGCCGGATTCCCGGTAAAGATCACCGACATGGAGGTGGACCTGGCTGTTCGGCACCTTCGCACGATGGAGGAGGAGATTCCTTGGATCGAGGGGAGACGCCCTTTCGGAATCATTGCCGCAATCTTTCCTTACGATGCTCCAGCCGTGATGCTGGCCCGCGTGGGAGGGTCGGCCCTCATCACCGGAAACCGGCTGCGATTCAGTTTCTCGTCGCTTACGCCCCGGACGGCCACTGTTATTGGCAAGATCTGCAGCCCCATACCTGGCTTGGAGCCCATGGTCGGGATGAACAGCCGCGAGCTCGGTGATCGCTGTGTGAGAGACGACTCGGTGCGAGTTCTCTTCATGTCGGGGGCTTCCCCGGTTGGAGAGGCGTACCGAAAGCACCGAAGAGCCTTTGACAAGCTCTTTTTCGCCGGGCCGGGAGGCATGCCCGCGGCTGTCGTTTTCGAGGATGCCGACATCGATGCGGCAACCCGGTTTATTGCCCGACGCGCTTTCGTAAACGGCGGCCAGTACTGCACGACCCTCAAGAAGGCGCTGATCCACAGGTCCATCTTTGATCGGGTGCGCGAGGGAATACTCCGAACAGCCAGGGATCTTCGCGTGGGCGACCCGATGGACCCCCAGACCGACATAGGCCCCATACGCGTCAAGAGGACCCGTCTCATCGTCGAAAAGGCGCTGAAAAAATGTTCAAATGCTCGGCGGCTCTTTGGTGAAGTAAATGGAGAAACGGTGCATCCTCTCATCCTCGACTTGGAAGACGGCGGCGAAATACCGGACCTGGAACTGTTCGGACCGTTTCTTCTCCTCAAACCTTTTGACAATCCCGAGACTGCCGTTCAGGAGCTGATCGCGACCAGATATGGCTTTCTCCTGACGTTCTTTGGTTCCGTCTCCGATGAAGCACGCGGAATTTTCAACAAACATTTCGGGATGGTCTATGACAATCCTGACTTCTTCTTCGCTCCGTTGCGCGCTCCCTTTGGAGGCAAGAAAGAGAGCGGGTGGATCATAGAACGACGAGGCAACCGGTGGACCACCCGCGACGGTACGTTTCTTTACAGCAAGGAGCTGGCGCGGGCTGACTGAGGCGTCGAGCTCACTGCCGAAGGACCGGAGCCTAGTTCTTTAGGAAACATGATGGATGCTTCAAACGTAAAAAGGACCCCTATGGAGCCATACCGGCCGCGAGTCCACACCATAACGATTCCTCTTCCCTTCAGGTTGAAAGCGGTGAACTTGTACCTCTTGGAGGATTATACCGGGCATATTCTCATCGATGCCGGTGTGCATACTCGCGAGGCACTGGATGCACTCGAAGGTGAGATCGATGCCCTTGGTGTCTCCTGGAAGAGCATCCATACTCTCTTCATCACCCACTATCACAGCGACCACTGCGGACTGGCTGCAGCAATCCGGGAAAGATCAGGGGCTGCAATCTACATGGCCACACAGGACTTTGACCTGCTGGAGGCATTCCAGCAACGTCCCGAAATGGTTGCAGGCCCCGAGGAGTTCTATGTCGAGCACGGCATGCCTCGGAAGATGGTGCGCAGACTGGAAGCAGCCACGGCTTCGCTCATGGACTTGATAATCCCTTTTCGTCCCAACCACTTCTATCACCACGGAGAAGAAATCGTGAGGGAGCCACACTCCTTCCTGCCCATACACACCCCGGGGCATACGGTCGGGCACACCTGCATCTTCGAGCAGAGATCGGGGCTCCTTTTCAGTGGCGACCATGTACTGGACACCATCACTTCCAACATCGCCGCCCACCCTGCCAACCCCCTTCCCGATCCACTGCGCTCCTACCTGGGTTCTCTCGAGAAGCTGGTTTCCCTAAAGGTCTCGAACACCCTGCCGGCCCATGGCAGGGCAATCGAGGACCTGCCTCGAAGAATCTACTCGATCCTGGCCCATCACGAGGAGAGAAAGCAACGGGTCCTGGATGCGCTGGAAAGCGGCCCGGCAAGCGCCTATACCGTGTCTTCCATTATCTTCGGCAGCGATCTGGATCTCATGGATCAATGGCTCGCCTTCTTTGAGACGCTCGCCCACCTGGTGAATCTCGAGCATGTGCACCGTGTGGCGCGAGCATCTGAAGAATCGAGGACGAGCTTTTTCCTGCCATCGGGATGGACCGCCGGCCAGTATTCCACAACCAGACCACGAGGCACGTAAAAATCGCCCCTTGGGACGGCCAGAACCCTGACGCCCTCTGGAGCTGAAGTGAAGCGGGCCGTCGAAGCGAGAGCGGCAAAGAAGCTCATGATGGAGTCTTGAGATGTTCAAGGTGGGTGTTGGTCAAGCGGAGGGTATCGACATCCTGAAGACAACCAGGGCAGCAATTGATCGAAGCCGAATTCATCTCGGCGGAATCCAGCCACAGGCCGGCATAATACTGTGCAGCAGCGACTTCGACTATCGGCAAATGCTGGATATGGTTTTGGAGTCTTTTCCGGGAATCAGCCTTATCGGTTGTACCACCGCGGGTGATTTTTCACGGCACTTTGGCTTCAGCGACGATTCGGTAACGCTGACCCTCTTTTGCTCGGATCACATCGAGATACGAGCAGGTCTTGGCCGTAACGTGTCCCGGCATCATAAAAAGGCGGTTCGATCTGCCGTCAGCGAAGCGCAGGAGGGGCTGATCCAATCGGCCTCCCTGTGTATCGCACTCCCCGATCTGTTCTACAATTCAGCCAATCAGGTTGTCGAAGAGCTCAACAAGAAGCTTCGATGCACGGTGGTCGGGGGATTTGCGGCACGCCAGGCCATAGCTGATGGGGTAACGGTATCCGATTTGCGGGAGCGCTCGACTGCTCAGTTCTACGGCGGTGAGGTTTTGAATGATGCTCTGCCTATTCTGGTCTTCGGAGGGCCTGTCGAGTTTGCTTACAGCGTAGCCAACAGTTGGAAGCCGGTAGGCCAAAAAGCAAAGGTAACCCAATCGGCCGGCCGTGAAGTGAAGAGGATCGGTGAGCTCAAAGCCCTGGATTTCTACCGTCACTATCTCGGGGAGCATGCCGACCCGGCGATGGAGTTTCCGCTGGCGGTTTACGAGCCGGGCCAGGAGCGCTTCTACTTGCGAGTCCCCCTTCAGTACGATAATCGGCACGGTACCATCTCCTTTTCCGAAGCCATCCCAGTCGGAGCTACGGTCCAGATCACCGAATCTGTTCGAGATCACCTCATTGAAGACGCCAGGGTCTCTACAGAATCACTTTATCACTCGTACCCCGACAAGCATGCGGTGCTTGCGCTGGCATTTTCGTGCTCTCTACGCAAAAGAGCTCTTGGGACCCGGGTCGAGGAGGAGCTTTCGGTGTTGAGAGAAACGCTATCCCCTTCGACGGCCATCGCCGGCTTCTATAGCAGCGGAGAGATTGCACCACTGTCACCCGGAGACAGGAGCTTCTTTCATAACGCCACCCTGGTAACCGTGCTGATTGGTGAAAGGGGACAAGAGCATAAAGATGGTGGGATCATTGCAAACGAATCAGCAAATCGGTGGCAGTACCAAGAAATTGATGTAGCCGAAGATCACCTCCATGAGGATTTGGGGCGGGAGAACGAATTTCTCAAGAGAAAGCTGAGCCGCTCGGAAGTCTATAGAAGGCGGCTCGAAGAGGTGAAGGATCTCAATGCCTCGCTCCATGGAAAGCTTATCCTTGAGATTGATGCCGCCAAACGGGAGATTGAGCAAAAAGAAAAGGCCCTGCGCCAAAGTGAAGAGAAGTATCGCCGCATCGTCGAAACAGCCGGAGAGGGTTTTCTGCTAACAGACGAAAACCTGATCATTACGGACGTCAATGATGCATACTGCAGAATGCTGGGGTTCGAAAGACACGAATTAATCGGCAAGAGCTCCATGGACCTGGCGACTAAGGACTTTCGACAGTTCTTGCTGGCAAACAGAAAGAACCTCCTTTTTGAAGATTGCAGGCGATTTGAAGGTAAACTGCTCTCCAAGCACGGAGTCATCGTGCCCGTCCTTGTAAGCAGCAACGCGCTTCGGGATTCCGGGGGCAGTCTTCTTGGGCATATGGCTTTTGTCGCCGATCTGAGTGAAATGAAAAAGGCCTTGATGCTCGCGGCTGAGGTACAAAGGAGTCTCTTGCCTCAGGCGATTCCCCAGTTCAAAGGACTTGAAATCGCGGGCAAGAACATTCCCTGTGAAGAGATCGGAGGCGATTATTTCGACTATTTGTTCGCAGATGAGCACACCAAAGGTTCTCTCAACGTCGTTGTCGGCGACATCACCGGTCACGGTGTCGATGCCGCGCTGCTCATGACAGGCGTCTGCTCTTTTCTTCGTAGCCGTGTTTCGCGCTCGGGAGCCATCGCTGAAATCATAGGCGAAATGAATCGTCACCTGACACTGGATGTCTTTGATGCGGGAAGATTCATGACGCTCTTCTACCTCGCTCTCGATCTCACGGAGCATAAGCTGCGTTGGGTCAGGGCAGGCCATGATCCGGCTGTCCTTTACAACCCCGAGACGGATACGTTCCAAGAGTTGAAGGGAAGAGGAATGGCTCTAGGAGTTGATGCATCATTCGAATATGAAGAGAATTCCGTGACCGGAGTCGGTGGAGGGCAAATCATTGCCATTGGAACCGACGGAATATGGGAAGCGCATGACAAGCGCGGTGAAATGTTTGGGAAAACGCGGTTTAGAGACGCCCTCCGACGGTTGGCCAAGTTGAACGTGGAGGGAATCATAGAGGGAGTCTTTGGAGAATTGAGGGAGTTCACCTCCGGCGTTCAGCCCGAAGACGATGCCACCCTGGTTGTCATGCGCGTCAAGGACGAAGACACCTGAAATGATGCGAGCTCTTGCATGGGGCGTGTCCATGCCACATGGCCCGAGAATGGTGCCACGGATGATCAGGAAACGTTCTCACGGCTGTCCGCCTCCTCTGCTTGCCTTGCGGCGAATCCCGATGTCGGCAAGGCTTATGCCATATCTTTTGAGCCTGAAGTAGAGGGTCGCCCGATGGATGTTCAGAAGAGCGGCTGCCTTGGTTCTGTTCCCTCCGCTCCTCCGAATGGCCTCGATGAGCTGCTCTTTCTCGGCATTGAAAACGGCCAGAGGAAGCGGATCTTCAGGAGGCCGTTGCACCACTGGAGCGGCCCTCTCCAGCACATGCACGAGGTTTTCGGGAAGGTACTCGGGCTTGAGGGTCGATCCCGAGCACAATGAGAGAGCCCGCTCCATGACGTTTTCGAGCTCGCGGATATTTCCCGGCCATTCGTGGGCCATGAGCAGAGATATCGTTTCCGGCGTAATGTGCTCGACATTCGACGAGAGCCTCTGCCGCAGCTTCATCAGAAAGTGCCCGGCAAGAACCGGGATATCCTCTTTCATTTCTCTCAAGGGGGGAAGGACGATCGTTATCACATTAAGGCGATAAAAGAGGTCCTTCCTGAAGTAGCCCTCTCGGATACGCTCCTCCAGATCCCGGTTGGTCGCGGCAATGAGCCTGAAATCGATCGTCTTGGGCCTTTGGGCTCCCAACGGCTCGATTTCCTTTTCCTGCAGGACCCTGAGGAGCTTCGCCTGCAAGCCCAGGGGCAGGTCTCCTATCTCGTCAAGGAAAATGGTCCCCTTGTGAGCGAGCTCGAACTTGCCCTGCTTTCCCGACTTAAGGGCACCCGTGAATGCGCCTGCACCATAGCCGAATAGCTCGGATTCGAACAACTCTCCAGGTATCGATGCGCAGTTCACGCGGATGAAGGGGCGATCCCGCCTCGAGCTCGCCTGGTGAATCGCATGGGCGAAAATCTCTTTTCCCGTGCCGCTCTCACCCGCGAGCAGGATGGGAATGTCGGACGGGGCGAGCCTCATCGCGATCTCTTTTGCCCGGTTGAGCTTCCCGCTGGTACCGATGACATCCTCAAATGTGTACCTCGCATGGTAGATCTCCCGAATTTCGAGCTCGTACCTGCGAACTGTGCCCTCGAGTTCCCGGATCTTGTGCTTGAGGGCTATGAAGGCCTTGAGGTCGCGGAAGATCATTTTGCCGACCGCCCCGATCACTTTTTCTTCATCCCTTATGGGATAGCGGTTCACGATCACCTTGCGGCCGTTCAGGTCGAAGGTATCACCAAATTCAGGTTTTCCGCTGCGCACGACTTCCGGCAGACCACTTTCGGTAACCACTTCACGAATGTGACGCCCCACGGCTTCCTTGGCCGTAATGCCGTAAAACGGCTCGTCCGCCTTGCTGAAGTGGCGGATGATCCCCTGGTCGTCGATGATGACCGTGCCCTCATAGGGGTTATCGAGAACCGCCTGGAGTAACCGCTGTGGAACACGATGGAAACTATAACCTTCCGCCATGATTCTCTCCTTCCATTCCTCAGCGAGCCCCCTGCCGATTTGAGACGCTTTCATGGCTTCAGTCTGCCCGCTGTTTCCGTAAGGGTCCCTTTCAAAGAAGCTTTGTAGAATACGACACGTCAATCTTATTAGACATCCATTCGACATCTCCCGTCAATTGATTCGACATCCGGTATCGAATGAAACACGGGGTCGGCTCCAGCCGCCACTATACCCCATCGTGATCCCGGGGCACGGCTCTTGCCTTATCATACTTTAACTTGCGGGGTCGGTATCATCGGCAACCGGGCGGCCAGCAATGTTCAACGATTTATGAGAGGAGTAGGGTCATGAAGATAGACATGAGTGGATCGCAGCCGTACGAAACCATGGGAGCTACATGCCAAACGAGAGCCCCGGCAGAGAAGCGAATCAGGTGGAACCTCCCCGAGGCGGGCGTCTTTGGCGACAACCTGCACAAGGTACGAGTCCTGCGAAAAGACCTGGTGGAACCGGCCGCAGAGCTGTGGCGTACCTCCTACTCCGAGGTGTGCGGCTCCCCTCATGAATTCCTTCTGGATCCCGACCGGTATGAGCCCCTCATTGCCATGCAGGAAACCTGGGAAGAGGATTCGACGAACAAGGTCTACTGCATGTCCGTTGTTGAAGAAATTGCTACGGGAAGAGTCATCGGTGCGACGCTCCTCACCAAGTTCGAGAGCAACCTCCAAGTAGAGTTCTCTCTTGCCGCGACTCACCCCGACTACCGAAGACGC
Organism: uncultured Syntrophobacteraceae bacterium; assembly: GCA_937889795.1. Taxonomy (GTDB): domain Bacteria; phylum Desulfobacterota; class Syntrophobacteria; order Syntrophobacterales; family Syntrophobacteraceae; genus CALBZH01. The sequence continues at coordinate 9,190 of CALBZH010000221.1, forward strand.
GACCTCACGGATGAGCTTCGGCGCTTCACCAGGATGATTGCTCTCTGCTCTGGTGCGGAGTACTTCACGACATTTTGCGAGACCTGGCACGACATCACCCAGAACTGGTGCATCAAGGGGGGATGGAAGATCGCTGGGATCTTTCCGGGTAGCTTGATCCGATGGAAGGGGGAAGGCGAGGAGTACCGAGGCTGTACGGTGCATTTCTATAAGTTCGTGGGAAAGGGAGCCCAATACGTCACCAAACCGGAGGAATGGCGCCTGGCGCCGGAGGTGAGAGAGGTTTGGGAGGTGATGGAGCAGGTGAACCAGAAGATCGAGGATGTGTTCCAGGCGAGGGTGCAGAAGGAGATGATGCGGTCGTATGCTTTGAGTCCGTAGCGAGTCTATCGCGGTCTTGAGGATGGATTTCACCCTTCGCTGCCGAGGGATCATACCCACGAAGTCTTCTCTTACAGCGTATTGCGTTTGGTGATTGCCGTGACGGTTGAATGCCGGACGGCACCTTGAAGGGAGGTGGGAAATGGCTTGATAGCGTCCGACGGAGAAGGTTTCGAATCGAATGGATCCATGGTTTCGATGGGCCAAAAAACCTGAATTGGTCAAATAATCAAAGAGAAAGGAACTGTCATGGCGACACAGCAGCACTCTTTCGCGAATCCCGCCCCGGCCGGCCTGGGTGCATTGGCAATGGCCTGTTTTACCTTCTATGCGATGTTTACCGGGAAAGTAGGTCATGATGCTCTTCCCCTCCTGGCGTGCTGGCTGGTGGGAGGGGCTATCTGCCAGCTCACCTGCGGACTCATAGAGCTCAAGGACCACAACATCGCGGGAGGGAACGTCTTCCTTTTTTTCGGTGCCTTCTTCATGGCCACGGCGGCACTGGCCTGTGCCACCAAGTACGGATTGCTCAAGGCGGGACTCCCCTTCGATACGAAGATCGAGGGATGGGCGTGGTGTGCCAGTGCCGCCTGGCTCACCCTTGTAACGCCGAGTTACTTGAAATCGACCAAAGCCCTCTTTTGGGCGGTTGTTCTGATCGACGTGGCGCTCTGGTCCATCGTCATTATAGACCTGCAGCTCGGCAGCAAGGCGATCTACGCTCCGATCGTTGCATGGACTCTCCTCATTGCCGGATGTATCGGCCTCTATCTTGCCGCCGCCATCACTCTCAATGCGGTCTTTGAACGATCCATACTCCCGGTGCCCGCCCCTCATATAGTGCCGACGGCCACCGTCAAGCTCCAGGCTGCCGCCGAGTAACTTTGCCGCGTGGATTGGAGCAACCCATGGACGCAAACGATTTCGAGCGAATGCAAAGCTCTTTCGAGAGGTTCAGCACTCGCTTCGGCGCGGTGTTTCCTCGACAGGAATCGGCCCGGCAGATGGCACAGTACCTGCGCGCTCTTCTCCTGACCCGGGAGCGCAGGACCGGCCCCAGGCTTGCCGACACCGCCGGAGATGTCGCGCCGGACAAGATGCAGCGGCTTCTCTACCTGACAAGCTGGGATGCCGACACTGCCAGGGACATTTTGCAGGACTTGGTTGTGGAGAGGCTTGTGGAGGACAGAGGGGTCGCGGTTCTGAAACAGATGTGCTTTGCGAAGCAAGGATCGGACTCTGTTGGAGTCGCGACCCAATGGAACCCCGGTAAAGGAAGAAGGGAGAACTGCCAGGTCGCGGCATTGCTGGTTTACGTAGCCTCGCGGGCGGAAATGATCATTGATCGCGGTCTGTTTTTGCCGAAGGAATGGCTGCAAGACGCCCGCCGACGGCAGAAAGCAAAGGTGCCGGCAGAGGTGGTGTTCAGGGACATGCCTGAAATCGCACTTTCTCTGATCACGCACGCCCGCGGTCGAAAAGTACCGATGCAGTGGGTGAGCGGAGATAGAATCTTTGGCGATTCTCTTCCTCTCAGAAACAGCATCCGTTCGTTGGGGATCGGCTACGTGTTCGAAATTTCTCCGGAAACCAAGATTTGGATGTGCCGAGCTGGGTCAGCGGCGTCGGTCGCCACGCGGAGCGACTTCCGTCAGGTTATCGAGGAAGAAGATGACCTGCGGGAAGACCTGGAGCAGGTCACGGCTGCCGGGGCGATGTCGCGGGGTCTCTCCGATGGATGGTGTCGGGGCGGCACTGGTGGAGAGAAGAACGATCAGGCCTGCTTCGACTGGGCAGCCGTGCCGGTGCGGGAAGACATCCGCGGTCGGGGCTGCACCGCATGGCTTCTCGTCTCTCGCTCCACGGATGAGCCGTCGACTCTGCTCTATCACTTGGCGTCTGTCCCCGGGCACCCCCCCCTGGCAAGAATCGCCCGGGTGGCGGCAACAATCCGCATTGCGGAGCGCACCATCGATGAGGCACGCGACGTCGCTGGCCTGGACCAGTATCACGTGCGTCACTGGCATAGCTGGCACCATCACGTGACGCTGTCGATGATGGCCTATGCCTGGCTGAAGCTGGTGAGGGCTTCGGGTGGGAGAATGCCCCGACTCGATCCACTGGAAGCGCTTTTTTTCAATACCACTTCCGAAAGAGGCGCCTGACCGCGAAGGATGGAATGCATCAGTCCGAACGGGTCGGTCTCAAATTAACTTCAAAAGCATGGAGATGACGATGGCACTTCAGAGTTACTTCAAGGAGCTCATGGACATCAACCGGATGGAGGACAATGAGGAAAAGGCCCAAGCCTCCAGGTCCCTTTTCAAGAAGTTGAACGATGCACCACTACCCGATCAATTCAACTGGGTGGAGGAGGTATTCGAAGGAATCCACGTGAAGGAGCGTGGCGGACTGACGGCCCTGCTGTGGGTCAACATCGATACCGACGAAGAGCGTCGCTACAGCTACTCGGAGCTCGCCGGCAAGGGCAACCAGATATTGAACCTCCTTCGGAAAGAAGGTGTCCGCAAGGGGGAGAGCGTCTACATGATGATCCCCTCGGTTCCGGAAACCTGGTTTACGAGTCTTGCGACGGTCAAGGGCGGGATGGTGTCGGTGCCGACGGCCATGACCATGACGGTGAGGGAGCTCGAATACCGCTTCGAGACCTTTGCCCCCCAGGCCATTCTTGCGGACAAGGATTCCGCGCCGCTCATCGATGAAGCCCTTGCCAACGTCGGGGCCGCGCCGAAGGTAAAAATCATTCTCGGAGAGCGCGAAGGGTGGAAGAGCTACAGCGAAACGGATCGGGAGAGCAAGGATGCGGAGTTCGAGAAGACGAAGCCGAGCGACATCATCCTCTGCTTCTTCACTTCCGGAACCACGGGAATGGCCAAGCGGGTGGCTCATACCGCCGTCTCCTATCCTCTGGGGCACCTTTCCACGGCCAACATCATCGGCATCAAGCCGGGAGACATCCACAACAATCTGA
>CALBZH010000222.1 GCA_937889795.1 uncultured Syntrophobacteraceae bacterium
ATACGAGTTATCCACTCGTGACTGGAGTTCAGACGTGTGCTCTTCCGATCTTCAACTTCAATTTTCAGTTCCAGGACGAGCAGGTCCGGATGCTGACTTCCAACGGCTTCTTTGACGCCCGATCCCAATCCATGAAGATGGACCTGTCGTTTCGGTCTTCCTTGACGGTAGTCGATCCCGAAACAGGCGAACAGCGCCAGGAGCTCTTTGAGCTGAATTTTAGGATGGAGCTTTCCAATACGGCCGCCCAGGTGGGCGACACTCACGTCGAAAAGGAAGACATCCTCGATTTCGCTCGAAAAATTCTCAACAAGATCCAGAAGCTCAGCGCAGACGGCAAACAGATCGACGGGCTGGAGCTGAGCGAGGATGATCTGCGAGATCTCGGCGGCGTCGAGGATGGCCGTTTGTTGCACTCTATCCTGAACCTCATTCAGCTGATCAAAACGTCCGACCAGCTTCAACACAAGTCCGGTCCGTACGCGACCGTCCAGGCCGAACGTCAGAAGACCCGACACACGGACCTATCGAGTCTGACAAGCTTCCAGGCCGAATACTCGCTCTCGGTGGCCCAGGTTTCCCAGAAGCTGGTTTACCAACAGCTTGACGACCCCTCTGAAGCCGCCTGATACCCCATCCTGTCCCGTCACAGAACTTTTCCGCCTCGATTGCCAGAATCAGCCGTGAGGTGATAAGATGGCTGACGGTTGACCGCCGTCAGACTGCAGCGCGTGTAGTGCCGATTCTCCTGATGACTCCCCCCTTTGATTCGCCCTCGATGGGTGGGTTGAGGGGGTGTTACCCGGCACGATCTACCTGACGAAGCACGAGTTGTCGTGCGGAGGACCACACGTCCGCAGGCTGCAAAAAAACCGCCCACAGACTGGCAAAGGGAGCTTTCGATGTTCATCGCGGCAAGCCGTTCCGAGGATCTGACCTCCTATCTGAAACCGACCGCCATCATCGACAGTGACCACCCCTCCATCCGCGACTACGCGGCCAGGGCCGGTGGAGACGGGGACGATCCGATTGACTGCGCGATCCGACTCTACCTTGCGGTTCGGGATGGGATCTGGTACGACCCTTACGCGCCGTTTCACCTGCCCGACCATTACCGGGCGAGCTTCGTTCTGGAGCAAGGCAAAGGATTCTGCATCCCCAAGGCATCCCTCTTGTGTGCCCTGGCGCGCGCCCGCAACATCCCCGCACGGCTGGGCTTCGCCAATGTGCGCAACCACCTCGCGACGCGGCAGCTGCTCGAATTTCTCGGATCCGACCTGTTTGTCTACCACGCGTTCGTCGAAATGCACCTTGCCGGGAAGTGGGTGAAGGCCACACCCGCATTCAACCGTGAGCTCTGTGAGCGGCACAAGGTCCCGCCGCTCGAGTTCGACGGCCGGAACGACTCCATCTTCCAACCGTATAACGAGCAGAACCGAAAGTTCATGGAATATGTGGCCTTTTTGGAAACCTGCGCGGATGTGCCCGTTGACCGGATCTTGGCCGCCTGGGAATCCGCTTATGGGCGTGAGCGCGTGCGCGGTTGGATTCGCGATCAGGAGGCGAGAGAATCGAAGAAGACTCCGGATTTTCGCCATGAGGATGTCTACCAGAGCTGAGGCGCAGCGCGACGCCCGTACCCGACGCACGCTCACGATGACGACGTTTCCAGAGGACACAGCCGAATGCCATCCACTCTCAGCGATCACGATACAACCATCGTCCACATGGTCGAGCACGCCAATAGGCTCTACGATCGTTTCGCGCCGGACCTGCATGCCGATCCCGAAGTCTTTGGCCTTGTTGAGGCTTACGCCGGGGCGATCGCAAGATCCGGCGCTCGGATGCTCGACATGGGTGTGGTAGCGACGTGCACGGATTGTGCAACCCAGGGACCGGGCAGTTGCTGTTTTCCCGGGATCGAAAGTGGCTATGACGCCGTTTTGCTGCTCATTAACAGGCTCATGGGATGCCGCCTCCCTGATGCGCGCGAGGTGGAAGCCAGCTGCTATTTCGTCGGCTCCAAAGGCTGCAAGCTCAAAGGACGCTACTACTTCTGCCTTCAGTACCTGTGCCCTCGCCTCGAAGACCTCCTCGGCCCCGGGCGTGCCCACGACCTGCTGTCGACCATCGGCGAGGAGCTGGCAGCCGGCTGGCGACTGGAGCAGGCCCTACGGCGATGGATTGGCCCCTCATTGGAGGACGCACCGTGAGCGGTAAACCCATTTCGAAAGACCTGGATACCCTGCGTGGGCGCCTTTCATCGGCTCGAAGCATTGCCGTCTTGACGGGCGCCGGCATTTCCGCCGAATCGGGTGTACCGACGTTTCGAGGTGCCGATGGACTATGGCGTCAATACCGGGCCGTGGATCTTGCAACCCCAGAAGCCTTCGCGAAGGATCCCGCGCTGGTGTGGGAATTCTACAACTGGCGGCGCGAGCTCTTGGCCCCACTTGCGCCCAATCCGGGTCATTATGCCCTGGCTGAGCTGGAGCAGCGCGCTGCCCGCTTCCAGTTGATCACACAGAATGTCGACGGTCTGCACGCCCTTGCCGGAAACCGAAACGTCCTCGAGCTTCATGGGAACATTTGGCGCGTGCGTTGCGTGCGATGTGAACGGGTTGTCGAAGACAGACGCGTTCCACTGCCCCGGCTGCCAGCCTGCTCGGCATGTGGAGCCATGCTGAGGCCGCATATCGTGTGGTTTGGAGAGATGCTGGACGGTGATATTCTGAGCGCGACCTACACGGCTCTCGAGTCTTGCGACCTGATGCTGGTCGTCGGCACATCCGGGACGGTCGAGCCGGCGGCATCCATGGGATTGTTCGCCAGGAGCCACGGTGCATTCCTTGCGGAGGTCAATCTTGAGCCAACCCCGTATTCACAATCCTACGATCTCAGCCTCCAAGGGAAATCCGGCGAGATCCTCCCGATGCTCTTGGAGCAGTCGGCATGACACTCGAGATCCAGGCCGCGCGTCAGCAGGGAAGACCCGTTCGCTCCCATCCGATCGGTGCCGAAACCGAACGAAGATTCCAGCGCCTCAAGTACATCCTCCTGGAAATGAGCCCCCTTGCGGTGGCATTTTCCGGAGGGATCGACAGCGCGCTGCTCCTCAAGGTTTCTTGCGACACCTTGGGGCTGGACCGGGTAGTCGCTTTCACGGCTCAGTCCGAGCTCAGCCCGGGTCACGAGATCGAGGACGCCGCCCGTCTGGCTGGGGCCTGGGGTGCACGGCACATTGTCCTGGAAGCCCACGATCTGGACGACGCCGAATTCACTGCAAACATGAAAAACCGGTGTTATATTTGCAAACAACGACGATTCAGCTTGATTCTTGAGCATGCCCGCCCGCTTGGGATTCACTGTCTCGCACACGGCGAGAATGTGGACGACGCGCTTGATTTCCGACCGGGCAGTCTCGCGGCCCGGGAGCTCGGTGTCCGCAGCCCGCTGCGGGAAGCGGGTCTTGGCAAGACGGATATCCGGACCCTGGCTGAGTGGCTCCATATTGACATCTGGAACAAACCATCTTCCGCCTGCCTGGCTTCCAGAATCCCTTGGGGATCACCCATCACCGCCGAGAAGCTGCGTCAGATCGACCAAGCGGAATCCTACCTTCGAAGCCTCGGCATCGCACATCAGATCCGCGTGCGTCATGACGGTCAGACGGCCCGCGTCGAGGTGGAGCAGGAGGCAATCGTCAGAATCGCCCAACCCGACGTCCTTCCGAAGGTATTGGAGAAATTGAAGCGTTTGGGGTTTTCCCACTTTCTGTTGGATTTGCAGGGTTACCGAACGGGCAGTCTCAACGCCGAAGGGTCCGAGGAAAAGGGCGTGACCTCATGGCAATGGGGAGGAGAGGCGAGTCGTTAATGGAGAAGCGAAGTCTCAGAGAATTGCTCGAACAGATCCAACATCAGGAAGTCAGTATCGACGAGGCCTTGAACCGCCTGAGGCGGCTCCCGTACGAAAACCTGGGATTCGCTCGGGTCGACCATCACCGCTCCCTGCGAACCGGGGTGCCGGAGGTCATCTTCTGCCAGCGCAAGACGATTGAGCAAGTTCAGGCAATCGTGCGTGAGCTGGCCGAAACCCACACCAACGTGATGGCCACCTGGGCCGGTCCAGAGCTTTTCGAGGCCATCAAGGAAGTAACGCCCCTGTGCGACTATCACGCACTCGCCCGCGTGGTTGTGATCAACCCGAAGCCCGTTGAGAAAACCGGCAAGGTTCTCGTTGTGAGTGCCGGCACGTCCGATCTGTCCGTAGCCGAGGAAGCAGCCGTAACCGCGGAGATCCTCGGAAGCGAGGTCCAACGCATTTACGACGTGGGTGTGGCGGGCATTCATCGGCTGCTCGACGTCACCGACGACCTTTTTGCCGCAAACGTTATTGTGGTGGTCGCAGGAATGGAAGGTGCCTTGGCGAGCGTGGTGGGGGGCTTGGCACCTTGTCCGGTGATCGGCGTTCCCACCAGTGTCGGCTATGGGGCAAGCTTCGGCGGGGTCGCCGCACTACTGAGTATGCTGAACAGCTGTGCGTCAGGGGTCTCCGTGGTCAATATTGACAATGGCTTTGGAGCGGGGTACCAAGCCGCCCTGATCAACCGGATTGCCGCCCGAGGCAGGGCGACCATGAGCCACGATTAAGAGGCGTCGCCACGAGCAGCGCTAACCTCTCCCGTCGCGAGGCGGTTCGGGCTTCTTGTCCTGGCTCCGTCCAGCCGGGGGAGGTCTCGCGGACCGTAAACCCAAAAAACGTCAGACCCAGCCCCGCCGGGCAGCCGCTCGATTCTTGGGGGATCGGCCGTTTGCGGCTCGATGACGCTTCCTCTGCGGCTCATCGTCCGACGCGCTTGGTTTGCATGTGACTGGGCTTTGTCGGACGAGGACGGTCCGGGGCGCTCGACTCCACCTGCCGCGCTCGGGGCTCCGCCGCTCGAGGAGGACGGTTCATACCCCGTCGTCTGAATCGTGTTGGGGCTGGAGCCGCTTTCGGCGTTCTTGAACTTATCGACAACGCGTCCGTCTCGAAAAAAAGTCAAACCTAATGTGACCAGCCACAACGCCGCCATCAGGACAACCGCTACCCCGACAGAGCTTCGCTGAGCTCGCTTGGCGGGATCGGCCTCGATGCTGAGCAGCCCCGCGACAACATCCTTGACGGTTGTCGCCCCCACCGGATTCTCTTCCCGTTGCCAGCCGACCTCCAAGGCCCGTTCACAGAACAAATTCAGATGCCTCGGGTTTCCATTGCAGTGCTCCACAATCTGTCTGAGGGCCGTCTGGGTAAAGGGGAGCTTCTTGATGCCGCCGACGACGGACACCCTGAACCGGACATATTCCATGCTTTCGTCCCGACTCAAGGGCGCAATCGTCGCTTGATGGAGGGTCTTCTGCCTCAGCTGCGTAAGACGCCCCAGCTTCAGGATACTGGTCAGCTCAGGCTCTCGGCCGGCAAGAACCACTTGCATGAGCTTCCGACCATCCTTTTCAAGATTCTGAAATTGTTGGATATAGGCAAGCGTCTTCACGGGCATCTTCTGCACATCGTCGATCATCAGCACGACGTTATGCCCTTTGTCAAATTCCTGTTGAAGGGCTTGATAAAGACGATGGCCAAGATCGATGAGACCGGGGGAAGCGGGCAGCTCAACGCCAAGGGTCGTATAAATGGCTTCCAGGAGTCCGCGATAAGAAAGGTCGGAATTCGCGATCGAGACGATGCGAACCCTTTCGGGATCAAGGCGCTCGATCACCGACTGCAGGACCGTCGTCTTTCCGAGACCCGAACGACCTGCCAGCCACATCAAGCCGACCCTGGCCTCGATCCAGGTCAGAAGCCGCCACTGGGCCTTTTGGTGTGTCGCGCTAGGGTAAAACACACCGGGATCAGGCGAGGAATCGAACGGCGTTCTCTGTAATCCGAAATGGCTCAGATACATTACACCCTCCGATACCGCACCGCTCCGGATCCCCACAGTCCGATCAGTGCCCCCATGATCCAGCCGACTCTTGCTACGACCAGCTTTGCCTGCCCCGAAGAAACCTGCCAAGTGAGGCAATCATTCATAACATATCATATTTTACACACATCAATGCAGCCACGCCACAGATTTATGCTCGAGCGGCCCTTGACGCCCGCTTCTCGTGCAGATCAAAGAGCCAGGCAATCCGAGCGACCGACATGTGGTGGAGTGCCGAGCAATCCGATTCGCGCCGAACCGCATCATGAAGGGCTCCGTACAAATCCGGTATGTTATCCGGATTCTGGCAGGATAGAAAAAAGTCAATCGTGGCCCGTAGCCCCTGGGTCACGATGGTGTCCCTCTCAAAATGCGCGGCCATGGCGGCCATATCCATGTCGTCGCTCAACAGAACACCGTTGAACCCCAGGCGATCGCGCAGCCATTCTCGGTTGACCACTTCCGACAGCGTGGCCGGCCACTTGGGATCCACAAACGGGTACAAAGCGTGCGAGGTCATGACGCCTTCGACGCCGAATTCGATGGCAGCGCGAAAAGGAAGCAGATCCCGCTCCATGGCAGACCCGTTCTCCCACTCGATCACCGGGGCGAAATGATGCGGGTCGGATCGGGCTTGCCCCAAGCCGGGAAAATGCTTGGCCGTTGCAGAGACCCCGACCTCTTGCAGGGCCCTGATCCAAGTGCATCCCAGCAAGGCGGCTCTTTCGGGGTTGTCGCCAAGGGAGCGTGCCGTCATGAAATGGTCTCGGGCACCGGCCGGCAGGACATCCAGCACGGGAGCCAGGTTCATTTGAATTCCCAGCGCACGCAGTTCTTCGCCGGCGATTGTCGCCCAACGACGAACCGCCTCTTCTCCCTCGGCGGCCAAGTCGTTCGCCGAAGGCAAACGCGGCCAGGGATCCGCCAACCGCTGAACCGGGCCACCCTCCTGGTCGATCGCAACCCACAGGGGGCGCCCCAACGTCTCTCTGGAGTATGCTTGAGCTGAATCCAGGAGGTCCTTCAGCTGCGCTGGACTTGAGATATTCCGTCGAAATAGAACGATTCCCCCAATCCGGTAGTCTCGGATGAGCCCACGCAGCTCCTCGCCCAGGGTCTGACCGCGAAACCCCACCAGCAGGCGGACCCCCACGTCGTCGTCGACACCACTGTCACGCATAGTCATCCTTTAGCTGGACCTGAAGGTGGCCATTTGGACATCTAGCCCACATGTCCCAGAGCCTCGGCAATGCGGATCCGAACGGCACGCCAAGCCGGTAAGCCCGCGGCGGCAATTCCTATGGCAAGGCTCACCCCCAAGCTCAACGCCATCGTCTTCCAGTGCACATGAAAGACGGGAAGGAGGGGCCCCACTTGCTTGGAAAACGCATCGGCCGTGGGAACCGAAAGACCGACTCCCAAGATGCCGCCCAGCAGAGCGATCGCCATGGATTCACCCACAATCAATGTCACCAAAAATCCGGGGCCGAACCCGAGCGTCTTGAAAGTCGCATACTCAGGCTGTCGCTCACGAGCCGTCATGGCCATGGTATTGGCAAGAACAATCAGGATGACCCCGATCACAACGAATGATACCACGCGAACCGCCACCACAATAGCCTCGGTCATGGCCACGAAGCCCATTTGAAACGCCTTTTCCGTCTCGGTAAGCGTTTCCGCAAGCGAGCTCCTGAAGAGGGCATCAATGGCGCCGGAAACGGTTCCCGCGTTGTTCGGGCTTGCGATCTGGACAATGTACCATCCCACTCGCCCACTTTCGGAAGGCAGCACCTTCTTGACCACTTCATCGAGATAGTCCCAGCGAAAGAAGAACTGGGTTTCGTCAGTGGATTTCGTCGCTCCATCATAAACCCCGACCAGGACGAAGCGCCATTCGCCCGGATAGATGTTGCCGGTCAGTGTGATGGTATCCCCGATCTTCCACCGGTACTTTTCCACCAACTTCCTTCCAACGATGCAACCATTCCTCTGGGTCCAGAACGCCTTCACCTGCCTTTCGGAAAGACGGAATTCCGGAAAGAGATCGAAGAAGCTCGAGGGGCCCACCGCCATCCTGGGGAAGAAGTGCTTCTCATCGATGTAAATGCCGCCAAACCAATTCGCGTACGCCACGTGGGTCACTTCTGGAACGCTCAGGATTCGCTGCCGGTAGCTGAGCGGCAGCGTAAAGATGAGTGAAACGGCGTTGCGGGAAACCAGGCGGTTGGGGGATGCGGCCGCGACACCCGCGTACCAAGCCTCCACCGTCGTTCGGAGGAGGCAAAAAGCCAGAATAGCCACGGCCATTCCCGTGACGGTAAGGGAGGAGCGCAACCCCTGCCGAAGGACATTGCGGAGGATCAGTCTTAGCAGCGCCATCCAGAACACCCCTTGGGAGGCGAACGGTCAGCCCTATTGGTTATTTAGAACGCCCTTGTCCAGATGATAGACCGTTCCTGCCTTGTCCGCGGCACGCGGATCGTGCGTCACCATGATGATGGTCTTTCCGAAATCCCGATTGAGCTGCTGGAGCAGGTCGAGGACTTCTTCACCCGATTTCTTATCCAAATCACCCGTCGGCTCGTCGGCCATGATCAAGAGTGGATCGCTCACGATGGCGCGAGCGATGGCCACCCTCTGCTGCTGGCCACCGGAAAGCTCCTTCGGGTAATGATGGACGCGTTCGACAAGCCCCACCAAATCAAGGGCAAGGAGGGCGTGCTCGCGTCTCTGCCGACGATTCAGCTTCTGCAAAAGCAGCGGTAGCTCAACGTTCTCGAGGGCGGTCAAGACCGGCATCAAGTTGTAAAACTGAAAAATGAAACCCACGTGGTCCGCTCGCCAGCGCGCCAGCTCCGCATCCGTCAGTCCCGTGATGTCGGTTCCTCCAACAATGAGACTTCCGTCGTCCGGTCCGTCGATGCCTGCAATGAGATTCAGCAGGGTCGTCTTCCCCGACCCGGAGGGCCCCATCAGTGCAACAAAGCTTCCTTCTTCGATCGTGAGGTCGATGCCTTGCAAGACAGGCACCTCCTGCACCCCGCGACGATACGACTTGAAAAGGCCTTTGATCAATACGATGGGCCGAGAGCTCCGCTGCGAGTCCTGATCGATCACGCCCTACTCCGCAATCTGGAATCGAGCCCCGTCTTGCAGGTCTGGCGAGGGCTTCTTGACAACCTTGCCGCCCTCTTTCCAGGGAGGCCCCAAGACCACAAAATCCCCCTTGGTGACCACACTTTTCAACGGAACCCAACGCAGCCGCTCTCCTTCGAGCGCAAAGACGCCTTTCACCCCTTCCCGCTCGGCCAACGCATCGACATGGACGGCCAGAAAAGGCAGTCTCTCTCCTTCTTCCAACGATCGAGACAGAAACGCCACCCGCGCGCTCATCTCAGGAAGCACGCGCGGATCCATCCGATCGAACTGCACCTTCACCAGGATGGTCCCGCGGGTTCGGTCCGCCGTGGGAACGATCGTCGCCGCCTTTCCGTAAAGCCTCGTGTCCGGCAAAGCATCCAGTTGGATTTCGGCCGGCTGTCCCTCCCGGACTTTGTGGAGAAACGCTTCGGAGACATCGGTTTGCACCTCCAGAGAGGATAGGTCCGCCATGGTCACAACGGCCGCCCGAGCGTTGACGGCCGAGCCGAAAGGGGCCACCACCTCGCCTTCGTCCGCATTCTTGGTGAGGACCACCCCATCGAATGGAGCGCGGATCTCTGTGTAATCCAGCAGGACCGAAGCACGTTTGAGACCTGCTTCCAGAGCTCGAATATTGGCTCTGGCCGCGGCCACGGCAGCACTCGCGCGGCGGTCCTGATCCCGGGCATTCTCGTATTCCGCCTTGGCAACCACGCGCTCTCGCCACAGGGCTTCGAGCCGACGATGCTGCCGCGATGCTGTCCTCAAATCGGCATCGGCCCGGGCCAGCTCCGCTCTCGCAGCCGCAAGCTGCCCCTCGATCTGAGACCTCTCCGCCTCAAGGTCGTCGTTTTCCAGCCGGGCCAGCACCTCTCCAGCCTTCACCCGACTGCCTTCCTTGACTCCAAGGTAGGCCAGGCGGCCCGTCCCCTTTGAGGATACGGCGGCCTTCCTTTGGGCCACAACGTAGCCGCTGGCATTGAATTCGGTCACGACCTGGGAGGGATAGACCAGCGCCACCGAAACCGCCTGCACGGACACAGCGCGTACCAAGACACCGGTCGTGATGAGCCAATAGGCGAGCCCGGCCACCCCGGTAGCCACCAACAGCAGAGCCACAGCCCTGCGCATTCCGCTTCTACCGACGTCGTTCGCTCTCTCCCCGGGATTTGAAGCCTCGACACCTTTTCCGGATCCATCATGTGCTCCGACCAATTTCCGCCTCAACCCGACTCATCGGACCTCGAATGGTGTCAGGACCGTTTCCACCGGATCCGCAGCGCCCAGAATCCATACACGGGCCTGCACGGTATGTGCTCCCCGGGTCAAGGGCCACAAATAGCCATGGGTCCCCTGTCCGGTTTGGCCAACAGCCGCCCCGTCCACCAACCACTCGGTCGCGGCGACGGCCAAGGATCTGGGCAGGAGGAAGGTGAAGGCCTCAAGGGCGTCCGGAACATGAGGATCCATGGCCAGTCGCAGCCCGGCGGTCGGCTGCACCAAGGCAACCCTTCGGGGCATCTTAGACTCCGAACCGGGTTCTCCAATTCGAGCGCCCACCGCGCTCCTCCAGTCGGAGACGTCCTCCTCCGGCAGCGGACAACGAGCATTTCGCATGGGAGCGGATCCGCTTGATGCCGACCTGCTGCCGGCATCGTGGAGGGTACAGACCTGGGCTGGAGCCGTGCTCGGGATGAACCACTCATCCAGCCTCGGGCATCGGGGGCCTGCTATGAGTCCCGTTACGCGACAGATGGCATGAGACTCGAGGGCAGCGCTCAACCCGAGGGACCTCGGCTCAACGAGCTTGTTGATCTCGGCAAAAATGCTCCGGAGAACCAGTCCCGGCCCCGTTGTCCCCGTAACCGAGCGGGTGGGGCGCCGGTCCAGATTCCCCATCCAGACCCCAACGGTATGGGTGGCGGAGAACCCCACCGCCCAGGCATCGCGGTGATCGGAAGATGTCCCCGTTTTCACCGCTGTCTGAACGGGGAAGCTCAGTACATGGCCGGCCCCAAACTCGAGTCGCCTCGCTTCCGGATCGGAAAGGATATTACCAATGAGCGAGGCAATGTCCTCCCCGAAGACCCTTCGGCCCCCCCGCGTGGCGCCGGTATCCGGACCGAGCAGCGTCCGAAAAGGAAGCGCCTCACCGCCGCGAGCCAGAACCGCATAGGCCCCCACCAGCTCGAGTAGGCTCACCTCACCATCCCCAAGCGCCAGCCCTTCCCCGTAGAACTCGGCCGGCCGATCCAGATTGCGAATCCCCAGCAGATGCAGCCGATCGAGAAACCGACTTGTGCCCGTGTACCGGATGGCCCGCAGAGCTGGAATGTTCAATGAATTGCCAAGTGCTTCCCGCAGGCGCAGATGGCCGTAATGAACGCCACTGTAATTGCGGAAGGCGTGAAGCCCATCTCTTACCGGCTCTGCCAAAGGAGAATCCTCGATGCACGTCGCGGCGGTCCATCCCATCTCCATGGCAAGGCCGTAAAGAAAGGGCTTGAGGGTCGAGCCCGGTTGGCGGCGTACCGTGACGGCATCGATCCATCCTCCTGGCTCTTCCGCGCTCAAGCCACCACCGTTCACCCAGGCAAGAATTTCGCCCGTATGATGGTCCACAACCACCGCCGCCCCGTCATTCACTTCCTCGGCGGCGAGGTCTTTGAGTCTCCTGTTGAGGATCTCCTGGGCAAGAGCCTGCAGAGAGCTATCCAAGGTCGAGAACAGTTTCCCGTCCGCCAGCCCCCGGCCCCCGGCAGGAGAATGCAGGAGGTATTGGACGAAATGGCCAGCATCCATTTTCCATTCAAGGGTGTTCAGTCGAAGTGGCTCTTCCATGGCCTGGGCGATCTGGCTGATTTCAATGTCTCCCGTTTCAGTCAGTCGCCGCGCCAATGAGCGAGATGCCCTGTTCAGCAACAATGAATGGCGTGTCGGCTCCATGCTGCTGGGGGCACGTACCAGAACGGTCAGTGCCAGGATTTCCCGAAGATTCAGCGTGTCGGGATCCCTTCCGAAGTAAAGCCGCGACGCTTGAAGGACACCTCGGCGCTGGCGAGCATAAGGGACCTGGTTGAGGTAGAATTCGAGGATCGCCGATTTGGAAAATCGTTTCTCCAGGACCATGGATTCGAAGCCTTCGAGCCAGCGGGACCAGATGGTACGGGGGCGAGGGTGGAGCATGCGAACCACTTGCTCGGTGATGGTGCTGGCTCCTCGGACCGCCTTGCGCGCCACGACATTCTGGGCCAAAGCGTGCAGCCTGGCAAACCAATCCACTCCCGTATGAGCGAAAAACCGTCTGTCTTCCGACTCCACAAAGGCGCGCTGAAAGATGGGCGGGATCTCATGGAGCGGCAGCGTGTCGTGCAGATTCCACGCGTTCTAGATCGGAAGAGCGTCGTGTAGGGAAAGAGTGTAGATCTCGGTGGT
>CALBZH010000223.1 GCA_937889795.1 uncultured Syntrophobacteraceae bacterium
AGATATCCACTCGTGACTGGAGTTCAGACGTGTGCTCTTCCGATCTGAGGGCATGGATGTCGAGCCCCTGCGAGAGCTCGTGCGCGAACGTTACGAAACCATCCAGAGTCTGCGCGATTCGAACGAAATCGACCACGAGGCCATCTGGCAGCTGAAGCTGCAAACGCTGCGGCGCGTCTGGTCGGCATTTTCTCAGCATCGGGAGCTGCCCTCCTGGCTGGAGTATGAGGCGTTTCGGGAGGCTAACGGGGACTGGCTGATCGACGATATCCTCTATTTCCTGTTGAAGCAGGAATACATGGCCAGAGACCCTGAGATCGGATGGGACTGGCGGGTCTGGAGCCGGCTTGAGCCAGGGATCAGTGAGCGGTTGCCGGCGGCTCTGGCGCGCGCAAGGGACCGACACCACGACGGGATCCTGTTGCATTCCTTCGTCCAGTTCGTGCTGTACAAGCAATGGGAGACATTCGTCGCCTACGCGACCAAGCGTGGGGTTCGCATCATGATGGACATGCCCTTTGCGCCCGCGGATGCACGCGTTTGGCAGTATCCTGAAGTGGTCTCCATGGGAGGACCGGAGACAGGCTTCCAACGGATTGAAATACAGGGCGTTCCGGGCAAGAAGGAAACGCCTCTGGGTCAGATCTGGCAGTTCACGGTCTATAATTACGAGGCCGCCGAGTCTCTGGATTATATCCGAAGCGTCTTCCAGGCGTACCGGCGCCTCGGGGTCACCTACATTCGGATCGATCACGTGCCGGGGTATTATCACGTGTTCGTATTCCGCCAGGATGTGGACGAGGAGTTT
Organism: uncultured Syntrophobacteraceae bacterium; assembly: GCA_937889795.1. GTDB lineage: Bacteria > Desulfobacterota > Syntrophobacteria > Syntrophobacterales > Syntrophobacteraceae > CALBZH01. Next base: position 809 of record CALBZH010000223.1, read on the forward strand.
ACCCTCGAGCGGCTCGGGGTCTTTGATGCCATCCAAGAAATGCGGGAGCAGGCGCTTGAGATCGGGACCGAAGAGGCCCAACAGGAGGCATGCCGACGGGTGCGCGAGCTGATCCTCGATGCGCTGCTCCATCCGGGAGAGGCTTCTCCACGATTTCCTCGGGATGTGCTCGATCTGCTGTTCGACGAAGATGGGTCGCTTCTGGCGGAAGGGAATCTGGTCATGGTATGCCGCAAGCTCAGCGGAGAAGAATTCGTCCAGCGTCAGCGGCAGGAGTCCTCCTGGCACTTTCAGTGGCAAACGGAGGACAGGATTTTTCGTAACCAGCCCTACTGGCAGTTTCTCAGAATCACGCCGAATCGCAGGGCGGACGATGACGGCTTCACCAGCGAGTGGCTTTTTCCCGAGGACCCCGACGAGGCTCCACGGCCGACGGACAGTGTCCGCATCGCCTTTTACCGGACCGGCCCCGGCGAGGCGATCTTGCATGATTTCGATCGGTTTGCCCAGGAAAGCGGCATGGTCGTGGTGCTGGAGACCTTGGGCAATGTCACGGACAAAATGCTCGCCTCTTCGAAGCGACCCGGAGGCTACCCGCTGATTCCCGTCATCTGGGGGCTGGAAGAGGGGGGACGGTACCACCCGGCGAAGTTCGAGCGGAACAACTGCGCTACCCTCGGCGTCCATGATTCTTATGCCACGCCGGTCGCCTGGCGGCTTTTGAAGCGGGAGGATAAGGAGAAGCTGCTGCGTCTATTCTGGCCCGAACGGCGTGAAGAGGAGCTCGAAGACTCTCTTGATGAATTGAAGGCCGACGTGAACGCGATGATCCTGAAAATGGTGGTCGCGCCGCACACCGTGCTCGACGATTTCGAGCCCGAGCGGACGCCGGCGATGGTCGTGCTGCAGTTGACGGACATTTTCATGCTGGAAGATGCGTATCGGCTGAATTTTCCGGGCGAGCAAAGCTCTTGGAAGCGCCGCCTTCCCCGGGATCTTTGGCTTCCGGAGCTGCTGGCGGCAGCGCGGGGGGTGCGGTCGAGCGACCGCGCGCGGGACGGCGTTGCGCTGTTACGCCGTCTGAAGTGGGCTCGCGAAGCCACGCCTTTGCCTGAAACGGAGCACGAGGGTGTTGCGATGTGGGTCAAGCCCGAGACCGCGCCAGGCTCTCTTCAAGTGTGCCGGCTCGAGAGGGGCGGAGACAGAGAGACAGCCGCGTTCTACATCGAGGTCATCGGCTCCTCGGCGGCCGTGCGGGCTTCGATTCTCTTTCTGAATCGGTTCGGGGATGAAATTGGCAGGGCTCCATTGGAGCGGCTGCCAAGCGAAACAGCCCTGCCCGCAGACCTGGCCCACTGGGCGGTGTGGCTTCAGCCGCACCAAGAAGGGGTTCATCGCTATCGTATCGAATTGACGCGCGAGGACGGGATCCTGCACCAATCCGATGTCGGCTTGCTCGTTGCCGTCGGGCGCCGAAGAAGTCTGAATTTTTTGGATCCTGACGACGCCCTGAACGACATCGAAGCATTCCGCGTCGACGCGCCCCAATGAGCTCCAAAGGGGCCATCGGGTGTGCCACCGCTGCGCCTCAGTGACTCAAGTCGATGATTTCCATGCGGTGGTTCGCCTCGGGGTGTTTGGTCGAGGGCCCTTCCGTGACGACGGCCATGTCTCCCGACAGCCCGTTCTCGCTGAGCCATCGCCTGACGTAGGCCTTCCAGTCTTCCGGATGGTCCTCTTCCTGGACCGGATACACCCCGTAGGAGAACTGAAGTGCCTGGCAGGTGTGCGCATGGCGGCTCACCGCGACGGTCCACACCGGGAGACGAAAGCGGGTGATGCTGCGCGCCGTCGCGCCGCTCTTGGTGGGAACGAAGACCGCCGCGGGCGAAGAGTACTCCAGGGTTGCCTCCACGGCGATGGCGATGCAGTGCGGGGGCCTGAGCTTCAGGCTAGGGTCGACGCACCGGACCAGCTCACGAACCGGAAAGGGCCGCAACCTCGGCTCCACGGTCGAGGCGATGCGTGCCAGCATCGTGACGGCTTCCACGGGGAATCCGCCCATGGCGGATTCCCCAGAGAGCATGACGCAATCCGTGCCGTCCAGGATGGCATTGGCCACGTCGGTCGATTCAGCCCGTGTGGGGCGACTGTTGCCGACCATGGATTCCAGCATCTGAGTGGCTGTGATCACAGGCTTGGCGTGAACGTTCGCCCGGTGCATGAGATCCTTCTGGATGACGGCGATCTGCTCGATGGGGACCTCGACTCCCAAGTCACCTCGGGCGATCATGATGCCGTCCGCTGCGTCGATGATCGCCTCGATCCGGTCGAGTGCCCGGGAACGCTCGATCTTGGCGATGATGAACGGGACACGTCCCAGGTCGGCGGCCGCCCGGCGAACAGCTTCGATGTCCGCGGCTTTCTCCACGAACGACTGGCTGACGGCATCCACCCCGTGCTCAACGGAGAACTTCAGACATTCAAAATCCCTTTCCGTAAAGGCGCTGATCCCGAGGTCGATTCCGGGCAGGTTCAATCCCTTGTGAGAGCGCAGCTCCCCGCCAACAACCACCCGGCAGCGTACGTCGTTTCCGGCGACGGATCGAACTTCCAACTGAATGTTGCCATCGTTGAGGTAGAGGGTGTCGCCTCCTTTTACCACCTGCGGGAGCCTGGAAAACGTCATGGAAGCCCGGCTCGCATCCCCGACGATCGGATCCGACGTCAGCGAGAACGAATCCCCTGGCTTCAGGAAAACAGGCTCTTCCTGAAGCGTCCCGATGCGCATTTTGGGGCCGGGAAGGTCCGCCATGATGGCCAGCCGTCGTTTGGTGCGGCGAGCCGCGAGCCGAAGATTCCGTATGACGGCCGCGTGGTTTTCAAACGACCCGTGGGAAAAATTGAGGCGCGCCACGTTCATGCCGGCTTTCAGCATGTGCTCCATGACCTCCACGGACTCGGAAGCCGGGCCGATGGTGCAGACGATCTTGGTCTTATGGGTTGGAAAGCTCATGGAAGGTCCCTTCGGATTCAGCCAGAGACGTCGTGCGCTTTGGGTGCCCGGCCTCATCGGCAGAGCCAGATCGGTCTTGCTGCCGGCTTCGCGTCTCCCTTATCCTGCCCCACTTCCCAGTGCCTTGTCGACGAAGCTCTGTGTCGGGACCTTGAAGATGGAGCCCAGCAGCGTTTCATCGCGTTCCGTTCAGGGCTGGCAGAGCTTCCCTGCCAGCGCCTCCGCCTCGCGAAGCAGCTCCGGTCGCTGTGCAACCGCTCTTTCCCCCTGAAGCCCGCACCCGCGGATCAGGTAGCTCTCCTCAATACCCTCCCATGCCAAAAAACTACTGTACTTGGGAAAGATGTCGCCAAAGAGCGTCTCGTCTGGGTTGCCCTGGGTCAAGATCATCACCAGTCTCTTGCCCCCCGGTAGTCTTGACCGGTCCACCCGTGTAATATAGTCGGGGACGAGATAGGAATAGCTGCGATCGATGAACGCTTTGAGCTGGGCGGAAACGTCGCCGTAATAGACGGGAGATGCCAGAACGACAAGGTCCGCGGCGCGAACGGCTTCAAGGACCGCTTTGAGATCGTCGTCCAGGACACAATGATCCAGCTTGGTCTTGCAGACCATGCAGGCCTGACAGCCTCGATAGGTGAGCTTGTTCAGCGCAAAGGTCTCTATGGCTGCCCCAAAGGCCGCTGCGCTTTCGCAGAAGCGCTTCGCGATGGCTGAGCTGTTTGACCCGGGTCTTGGGCTGCCCAATAAGCATGCTACTTGCATCAGGTTCTCCTTGAAAGCGCAATGTCAACAATGAGCCCGCGGAGGACAACTGCTCTTTCGGCACTTTATTAGAGATCATCCGGTTGGTCAAACTCTATTGACACCGATCTTCCTTGTTGTAGGGAAGACTTGCGGTGGAGGGTTCGACTCGTGAGACTATAGATGCCGATGGAAGACTCCGTGCTGCAGGAAGCCAGCAGAAGATAGCTATTGACAATCAAGAGTCCAAAAGACATCATTTGCCATTCATTAGCATCTGCATCAGTAGGGGGATGGAGCCTTATACTTTGTCAACCTCAGCGAGGAGGGGGCCTGCAGGAGGAAGCGCATTGTTGATTGTGTTGTTTGTAATTGAAGAATGAATCGATGACGTGGAGGTAAAAAGACAACATGATTGGAGCAACTGCGTTGAGAAAGTGCTTGTCTATCCTGTTGTATGGTCTTCTGTGTGTCGCGTGCTTGTGCGCGTTGTCGTCCTGTGCGGTATGGAACAGCCTCTTTGGATCCAAAATTGAGGGTCTAGCTCTCAAGCATGCAAAAGGGATTGACGACGTGCTGAAGCCCAAAGAGGACGTCCCTTACTGTACCGTGAATTGCTCAGCTCCGTTGACGGCCATTACCAAGCCTGAAATCTATGTGTACAAGAGTCAACGGCGGATGATGGTGATTCAGGACGGCGTCCTTGTGCGAGACTACCAGGTTGGACTGGGGCCTCGCGTGCTTGGTGACAAGGCGTTTCGCGGGGATGGTCGGACTCCGGAGGGCGACTATTTCGTCTGCGTCAGAAACCCCAACAGCAGATTCTACAAGTCGCTCGGGCTAAATTATCCACTGCCCAAGCACGCGGAGAAAGGTTTGGTCAAGGGGGACATCGGTCTGCAAGAATTCAAGCAGATCCTGGAAGCGTACGAGACCAGGACAAAGCCTCCATGGAACACCGCACTGGGTGGAGAGATCTTCATCCATGGGGGTGGCGCACACGAGGACTGGACCCTGGGCTGTGTGGCGCTTTCCAACCGCGCCATGGATGAGCTCTTTGAGGTGGTCCCCGTAGGGACTCCCGTGCACATCTTTCCCTAGCGGAGCAAGGGAGAGCTTTCCAACCGCCCGCCCGTGCCGATTCAAGGAACTGTCATGTGTCGCCTGTAGGGGGTGTCAGACGCGTGCCATCGTTTGACACCCTTTTTCTCGCGGATTAGACCCGTATCCGTGTCCGACTTCCTGATCATGGGCGTCACCCGCCACACCTGCTTTGCAAAAACCATCAGGAAGGAATTTCTTCTCACCTCACCTCGCGTATTCCCCGTGGTTCTGCTACACTGCTCGAAATGGCCTGCAGGGATCAATCAGACTGAGGGGTGATGACATGAGACCTGGTATACGGCGTTTTCTGGTGAGCAAGTCTTTCCTGGTGCCCTTGGGAGCCCTGCTTCTGTTCACCCTTTCCGGGTTCGTCCTGGCTCCAATCACGGTTCGCTGGTACGTGCCGAAATACATGCGCGATCACTTCAACTGTCAGGCCACCCTCGGCGACGTTCGCATCAATCCGTATCTGCTCCGGTTCGAGGCCAAGGACTTCAGTCTGAGCGGCCCGGACGGGGCACCGCTCATGGGATTCGCCCGATTCTACGTCGATTGCGAGCTGGCGGGCATCTTTCGCATGGCGCTCCAGTTCAAGGAGATTCGACTCGAGAAGCCATCGGCGAATGTCGTCGTCGAGGCCGACGGGTCGCTCAACTTCGCCGCGCTCGCCCCCAAGCCGGTCGAGCCGAAGCCCGACGAGCCGAAGCCGGAGACGGCCAAGTCCAGCTCCCTCGGGCTAATCCTCGGCATGGCAGCCATCACGGGGGGCGAGGTGACCGTCACGGACAAACGACAGGAGAGCCCGGCAGTCTTGAATCTGCAGGACCTGAACCTCGAGCTGAAGACGCTGACGACTTTGGTTGACCAGAGCGGTCTCTACAGCCTGGAGGTCGGGACGCTCGATGGCGAGACGTTTGCCTGGCAGGGTCAGCTCTCGCTGGCGCCGTTTCATTCCAGCGGCAAGATTGTCTGCAGCGGCATTCGCACCGCTTCCCTCTGGCAGTTTCTGCAAAACATCCTGAACCTAGAACAGCCTGAGGGGACCCTGACGGTCAGCACCGATTACCTGTTGAGTGCCGCGCAGTCCCTCCTGCAAATGACCCTCGAGATCTTCCCCGTGGACCTGTCCGAACCCGCCGAGCTGACGTCACTTCCGTTGTGGCGCAAGC
>CALBZH010000224.1 GCA_937889795.1 uncultured Syntrophobacteraceae bacterium
AGATCCCCACGGGAGCGGCCCGGAACATGCTCCGCAGCTCCAATTCGCTGGTGCGCAGGGCCTCTTCGGCCTGCTTCCGCTCAGTGATATTCGTGTCCGTTCCGCACATGAGCAAAGGGGCACCATCAGCGCTACGCTCCACAACGTTCCCACGGGAAAGGATCCACACCCAGGAACCGTCCTTCGCCCGCATCCGGAACTCGGTTTCGTATTTTGTTTCCTCACGGGAGCCCAACGCCGCGAGAACTCGATCGAGCGCCGGTTGAAAGTCATCCGGGTGACAGAGCTGCTTCCAGGTTTCGAAAGACATCGTGATTTCATGGCTCTCGTACCCGAGCATTTCGTACCAGCGAGGGCTGTAGTAACTCTCCTGGGTAACCGCATTCCATTCCCAGATGGCATCGGCCGTCGCTGTCACAGCCAGCGACAGTCTGCGCTCGTTCCTGCTGAGGGCCTCTTCCGCCTGTTTCCGCTGGACCACCTCTTGCTCCAGCTCCGCGGCGTACGCGCGGGTCTGCTCGAACAGGCGCGCGTTGTGGACGCTGACGGCAAGCTGGTCTGCCACCGTTTCAAGGAGGCTGGCCGAGCCCTCGAAATCACGCTCGGATTTTGATGCAACGCCGAGGACGCCGATCGTTTCGTCGCCGAGCCGCAATGGAATCGCGGCAAAGGAATGGAAGCCCGCTTGCTTGCAGACTTCCCAGGAGCACCGGGTATCCTGGTGAGTGTTCAGACAGTACATCGACTGGTCCTCTTGCATGGCCAGCCGGCAGAGGCAATGGCCGACGTGCTGTGCCGACCCGGAATGGAGCGGATGGTCCCAGGGAGCAGGCCCACATGCGCTGAGATGAAGATCCTCCCCCTCGCGCATGAAGAGCACAGCCAGGTCGAGGTTGAGCACTTCGACGATCGTTTTGATCGCCACATTGCATGCACTTTGAAGCGAGGTCTGCGACGTGACCGCCCGCGTCAGCTGATTGAGGACAGCCAGCTCGTCCCGATGCCTCCGCAGGGCTTCTTCCGCCTGCTTGCGCTCGGTGATGTCGAGCATGACCACGATGAGCTCCGTGTCACCACACTCATCATTTTGCGAAGCCATGCTGATGTGCACGTGAATGCAGGTGCCGTCCTTTCGACGCAGCCGTGCTTCGGCAATCCCGAGCCCCTTCTCCTTGATTCCATCGTAAAGGAGTCGACCGACACGCTCGTATTCCTCGTCGTCGGGGTACAAGATGCGGGTGTCCTGCCCGACGAGCTCCTCCTTCTCATAGCCTAAGAGCTCGACGATTCCATCGTTCACAAACTGGGTCGTTCTCTTCGGCCCCACGACACCGATGGCCACGGGAGCAAAGTGAAAGAGCTTGCCGAGTCGCGCTTCATTTTCTCGCACGCGGGAGTTTGCCGCGTCGAGCGCATCCGCCATGTGATTGAAGGACTGCGCGAGCTCACCGAGCTCGTCATTGGACATGACGTCCGCTCTCGCCATGCCGTCTCCGGATGCCATTTGTCGCTGCACATCCATCAGTCGACGGATGGGAGCCACAACCAACTTGCGAAGCGCCAATTCCATCAGCACCGTTAAGAGCAGAGTCCCGCCAAGCATGATCAGGGTGATCAGCCCTGCGGTTCGCACCTTGACAAGCGCCTCATCTTCCTTGTCAATCAGCACGAGCTTCCATGGCGTCGATGGGATCTGGCGGTAGTGAGCGCGGCACGCTTCCCCATGAAGCGCAAAGTGGACCGGACCGGGCGCAGCCGAGCTGAGTGCATCTCTCAGCTCGGGAAATACTGAAGAACCTGCTGCTTCTGCCTCCGAGATTGCATTTCCCGCCTCGTCCACCAAAACCGCAAAGCCGGTCAGTCCGATTTTGATGTGACGCACCTCCTCAATCAGCAGGGAAACCCGGATACTCCCTCCCAAAGCGCCGACACGGTGCCCTTCTTCATTGAATACCGGAACGATAACGAGCACGATCGGCTCTCCCGTCGCTCGACTGGTCATGGCCCCGGTGATCACCGTCTCCCCCCTTTCGACTGCTGGACGATGGGGTCGATCGCCGGCAAAGAAGCGCTTCCCAGAGGAGGAGTGGACGACTCCCTCCGCATCGCCGAAATAGAGCGCCTCGGTTTCGCTGAAGGTCCGTTCCCACAGGCTCAGCTGCGACAGGATCTCTGGCAGACTCCCTTCTTGGAGTGTACGAGTGGCCGCGAGAGCCTTCAGGCTGGTCAGGTAGTTGTCAAAGGTGCCTCGAATCGCCTCGGTGTGTCGCTCCACCTCCGCCCGCGCGCGCTCATTGGACTCCTGGACCAGGGCCTGCCGGTGCGACAGGAAGCCGGCGAT
>CALBZH010000225.1 GCA_937889795.1 uncultured Syntrophobacteraceae bacterium
CTTCGCAGGGTGCAATTGGCTCCTACACCTTCAGCGCGGTGACTTCTACGCATACGATCGAAGCCCAGTTTGCGCAGAAAGTGAACCAGCCGCCGGTCGCCAATGCAGGCCCTGACCAGACGGTTTCCGAAGGGGCGACCGTGACGCTGAGCGGAGCCAGTTCCAGCGACCCGGATGACGGGATTGCCTCCTATAGCTGGAAGCTCTTGGCTTCGGCCCTGACAGGGGGGCAGGTGACGATCATCAATCCCACGAGCGTGTCTCCGACTTTTGTTGCCCCGAACGTCGGCCCGGAAGGAGCAGCTCTCGAATTCGAGCTCACCGTGACGGATGTTGCCGGGGTGGCCAAAACCGACACCTGTCTCGTCAACGTGAAGTGGGTCAACGAGCCTCCGATCGCCAACGCCGGAGTATCGCAGACCGTGTTCGAGGGCACTATCGTGCAGCTGGACGGCTCGGGCTCCACAGACTCGGATGACGGCATTGTCTCCTACGCCTGGGTGCAAAAAAGCGGTTCGACTGTCAGCCTCGTCAACGCCAATACCGCCACGCCCACTTTCACCACGCCGAACGTCGGCACTGGTGGTGCATCGCTCACCTTTGAGCTCACCGTAATGGACAAGGGTGGCCTGAAAGCAACGGCACAGAGCATCGTGAACGTGACCTGGGTCAACGCGCCTCCCGTTGCCAACGCGGGATCCGATCAAACCGCTTATGAAAGCGCGGTGGTCACTCTGAACGGCGGTGCTTCCTCGGATCCTGATGATGGGATCGCGACCTACACGTGGACCCAGCTCAGCGGTTCTCCTGTAACCTTCCTCAGCAACACCGGATCGGCTCAAGTCGCTTTCACGGCTCCCACGATGACCGATGCGGGAGGGGTCTTCACCTTCATGCTGACCGTGACGGACGAAGGCGGACTGACGAGCACCGATACCTGCACGGTTACGGTGAGCGACAAGCCGGGACCTGATCTCATCGGAAGCTGGAGCTCACTCACCTACAAGAGCAGCAAGATCACGGGCTCCCTGACGGCTCGCAACGTGGGAACATTGTCTGCCAGGTCCAACTATGTGGCTTTCTATCTGTCCACGGATGGAAAGACGCTTGGCAAGTACATCACCAGAAAGGCAATGCTGTCCACAGCGGCCGGTCAGTCGAAAACCGTCAGCTTCTCGTACTCAAAGAGTGGTCTGAGCGGTCAGTACATCGTAGCGGTGCTGGATTATACGAACCTTGTCGCTGAAACGGCGGAAGACAACAATAAGGCCCCGGTTGTGGTTCCCGTGGTGGGCTCAACCACAAGATAGGATCCACTGGACCCGGCAGAAGCAGCATTCCGGCAGGCGGACTGAGCGTTTTGCCGGAACGATCCAACAGAAAAGGGGAGCCCTCGACAGAGGGTTCCCCTTTTCTATTAAGTTGCTGCGGGCATCGGATGTTCATGGGGCGCAGAGAACAACGGTCTGCCCATCGCGGTCACGTTTGCTCAGGGGAGCTCACAAGGAGAAACGCACAACCGAATACCTTGCGAGGATGCCACCGTCTTCCATCGCCCTGACCTCTCCAATGAATCTTCCAACCTATTGCTCTACCTCTTCAAGCTCTTCATCGATCCCCTCTTCCAGCTCTTCAAGGTTGACGGCGGGCGGTGGTGCTCTGCGGGCGCCCCGTTGTCCTTGAACAGTGGCTTGATTTGCTGGAAAATCAGGATCGGTCTGCCCCGGAGGCTGATTGCCGTGAATCGCCCCGGGGTCAGGATTGGCATGCTGCGATGTGCTCTGGCCCTTTGCATGAGGTTGAGGCTGCCCCGGCTGCCCGGATATCCCAGGAGGGTTCGGAGTAGGTGTTGCGGCAAGGGGAGGAAGGACCTTCCCCTCCGCGTAAAGAAAGACCTCGAAAACCTGTCCGCCCTTTTCGAGCGAGATGCTGCGCGTGCCGATCTTGGTCACCGTGTAGTCGTTAATCCTCTCGCCTTCGCTGACGGTCGTGAAAGGGGAATCCTTCTTTCCTTTGTCTTTGGGGCCAGGACTGCCTTTGAGGCGCACAAGAGCCTTCCTCAGGCTGCCGCGAATCATAATCCCGTCTAATTGAACGGTTTTGGGGGGAATCGGTGGCCCCGTGGGGGCCATCGGAGCTGGTGCATCGCCCGAAGACGGTTTTCGGTCCTGGGAGAAAAGGTTCTTCTCGACCATGACCGGCCCGGCGGCATGCACGGATGAAACCATGAATGAAACGGCGGCTACTGACGACAACAACCAACGCTTGTGATTCATTGGAAGCACTCCAAGGTACGATTCGCTGAGGATATTTTTGTTGCTTGGATTGTACTATACTTGATTCATGGTCCGTCTGCAAAGGCTGCCAGGTGGCATCGCGGCTCATGGAAGCGGAGATTTACATTTGACCGGAGATCTGTTATGTACGCAAATCACAAAAAAATCTAGATTTTCAGGAGCTTATATGCAAACCGCTTCTACCTTGCTGGATGCGTTTCAGAAGTCGCTGAATCTGAGTGAGGAGCAAGTCAAGCAATTCCAGAGAGCCTTCTTTGTGGAGGGAATCCCCATCCTGGATGCGTTTGAGGAGGTAGCCGTTACGGATGAGCAGAAGATCCTCGGTGTCTTGGCGGATCATCTGGGCTTGCAGTTACTGGGCCGTGAAGACTACCCTGAAAAGCCTGTGCTGCTGGAGGGCGTATCCATGTTCTTCCTGAGGAAGCACGCAGTGCTGCCCATCCAGGTCGAGAGCGGGAGCGTGCGTGTCGTGGTCAGCAATCCACTGGAGATGCCTGTCCTGAACATTCTGGCGAGTTACTTCGCCGACATGGAGCTGAATCTGTGCCTTGGACAGCGCGAGGAGATCCGGACTGCCATCGATCGGCTCTACGGCACGGCCGCGCGGGAAGCGGAAGCCCTCTCGAGGGATGGAGACATCGCGGCGATGAATCTGGATTCCTTCGAGGACGATCTCGAGCATCTGAGGGGGCTGGCGCAGGAGGCTCCGATCGTAAGGCTCGTCAATGTCCTGATTTCAAGGGCTCTGGATATGAGGGCTTCGGACATTCACTTCGAGCCGTTTGAGCGGTCGTTTCATGTTCGGGCTCGAGTCGACGGGGTGCTTTTCGATCTGGATCAGCCTCCCAAGACGATGCAGGCTGCGATCATCAGCCGTCTCAAGCTGATGGCCAACCTGAATATCGCAGAAAGACGCCTTCCCCAGGACGGCAAGATCAAGATTCGCTTTGGCAATCGTGAGGTGGACATCCGTGTCTCGACGGTGCCCACGATCTACGGCGAAAGCATTGTCTTGCGACTGCTTGCCCAGGAGAATGTGGAATACAATCTCGGTTCGGTCGGGATGGATGCGCAGCAGCTTAGCTTTGTCGAGAGTTTGATTGAGCGGCCCTATGGCATGATGCTCGTGACGGGCCCTACGGGCTCGGGGAAAACAACCACTCTCTACGGGGTCTTGCGGCGACTCAATTCGGTTTCCCGGAAGATCCTGACCGTTGAAGATCCCGTGGAATATCAAATCAGCGGGATTAACCAGATTCAAGTGAAGCCCCAGATCGACCTGACCTTTGCCAATGCTTTGCGCTCGCTTGTCCGGCAGGACCCGGATGTGCTGTTGATTGGTGAGATTCGAGACAAGGAAACGGCGGACATCGCCATTGAGTCGGCCTTAACGGGTCACCTCGTTCTTTCGACACTGCACACCAATGACGCTCCGGGCGCCATAACTCGTCTGCGCGACATCGGGATTGAATCCTTCCTGATGGCCGATTCCCTGCTTGCCATTTTGGCTCAGCGATTGGTGCGGGTCCTGTGCGCAAACTGCAGGGAGGCCTATGAAGCCAGGGAGGCCGATCAGGTGCGGCTGCGTGAGGTGCTGAGCGATGTTCCCGCCAATCCGATCTTGTATCAAAACAAAGGTTGCGACAAGTGTGGGCACACGGGATATCGGGGACGCGACGGAATATTCGAGATCTTGCCAGTGAGCGATGCCGTTCGGTCTGCCATCGTAGCCGGGAAGAATGCCGGAACGATTTCTCAAATAGCCTTTCAGGAAAACTACCGTCCGTTGCTCCACCACGGCTACAGGAAGGCATTGGCCGGAGTCACGACCATGTCCGAGGTGCTCCGAGTGACCAGTCTCTCTTTGGCGGGATAACGCTTGGCTGTTCCCCAAAACGGTGAAATCGGGTAGTGTAGGCTTATGGGATTCTATCAGTATCAAGCACGAGACCTCCAAGGGCAAAGCCATCGCGGCGTACTGGAAGCCTCATCGGAGGTTGACGCCGCGCGGAAGCTCAAGGCCGGGAGAATGTACCCGGTCAAGATCAAGGCTGTTCGGAGCAGCCGGCCGAGGCGAGTCCCCGAGGATCACATCATCCGCTTTTTCTACGACCTTTCCGACCTGCTCAACGCCGGACTCTCAGTTGACCGTGCTTTGGCTCTCATTGGCACCAACCAGACGCATAAGGTATTTCAACGGGTGGTCACCGATCTCCTGTCGGACGTCCAGGGCGGAAGCGATCTGTCGGGGGCCGTGGGTAAATATCGAGACGTGTTTGGCTCCGTGTCCGACCATATGATTCGTGCGGGAGAAGCCAGCGGCACCCTCGGGCCCATTCTGAAGCGACTGGCTCAATACATGGAGCAGCGCCGAGCGTTCCGGCAGAGCTTGATATCCTCGATGATTTACCCTGTCATCCTGCTGGGTGTCAGCATGCTTTCAATGGTGATCCTCCTCATTTATGTCATCCCGAAATTTGCTCAGATCTTTCATGACCTCAATCAGAAAGTCCCTGTGCTCACCCAGATCATGCTTGACGCCGGGGTGCTGCTGAAGGAATACGGGTGGGTCCTTCCTGTATTGTTTGCGCTCTGCTTTTGGGGAGGACGCTATGCGTATCGTGAGCCGAAGACGCGACGTATCATCGACCGGATCGTTCTCCGACTTCCCTTGTCACGGTATCTTGTCCTGCACAGCGAATTGACGCGGTTCTGCCGTACCTTGGGGACGATGATCGAATCGGGCGTTCCTTTGCTCCGTGCGCTCAGTCTGGGCGAGCAGGTGCTCATGAACAGCGTGCTCAAGGATTTCATGGCTCCTCTGCACCGCGAAATCAAGGTGGGCCACTCCATGAGCAACTTCTTCAGGTCCCACGAGCCCTTTCCGGCGCGTATGGGTACGATGCTGCGCATCGCCGAAGAACAGGGGAACCTTGGTGACGGGCTGCTCGGTTTGAGTGACCATTTCGAACGTGAGCTCCAGCGAACGTTGCAAAGGCTGATGACGCTGCTTGAGCCGGTGGTCATCATCGCCACGGCGGTTGTGATCGGCACGATGGTGTTGAGCATGTTCTCGGCGATATTTGGGATCAATGAGATTAAGTTCTGACGCCTGCTCGGTCAAGTTGTACTCGACGCGCAAAACTCTTCAGGTGTGGGTGTGGCCGCAACCGGCTGATAACACATGAGAACGACAATAAGTAACCATGCACGCGGTTTTACTCTCCTCGAGCTGATTCTGGTCCTGATTATTCTGGCCCTGACCGCTGGGCTCATTCTCCCCCGCGTGGGCGGAGGCTGGAAGCGCATGGAGGACAGAGAGTTTCTGCTGGAATTTGTTCAGACCCTTCGTCGGGCTCGGCTGGTGGCGATGAATTCCGGGGAGGTGACGGCTTTCCGTATCCGCAGCGGCGAACGGCTGTACGATTTCGAGCTGCCGCTCAGAAGGCCCATACCGGAGAACGTTGATATCTATGCGGATAACCTCGAGCGCGATCCCGAGACGGGCGATCATTTGGTGTTGTTCTACCCAGATGGAAGTCTTGTGGGCAATGACATGGAGCTGGTGTTCGACAAGGTGCGATCCTTCCGCATCAGCATTCATCCGCTTTTCGGGACGGTACGTTGGAGCGTGGTGGAGGGGCGATAGTGCGAGGAGCTGGCAGGATGCAGGGTCGCAAAGGTTTGCGCTCCGGAGGCTTCACCCTGCTCGAAGTCATGGTGGGGCTTGTGATTGCCGTGGTTGTGCTGGGCGGCGCCATGGGTGGGATTTCGGCTGCCCTCCAGCTGGGTGTCAGGATCAAGGACAGAAATGTCATTCAGCCGGTTCTGGAGGCCGCCGCACAGGAGATTCTTGCCTCTCCTGAAAAACTGCTGCAGGGGACCATGGCATCCCAAATGGTTGAAGGGGCTCCCCCTGTGAACATCGTGGCGCAGCAGGTGGTTGCGCCCAACGGAGACGATCTGCCCAACCGGTCCGGACAGCTGTACCGGGTTTTGCTTCAGTGTAAGAGTCAGACACTCGAGCTCAGCGTCCTCGTGCCCAACAAGTCGGAGCTGGAATGACATCGAAGCACGACAGTCTTGGTTTTACAATGCTCGAGCTGGTTTTGGCGTTGCTGATTTCCTCGCTGGTCATGGGCATCCTCTCGGTTGCGCTTGGGTTTTCTCTGCGCGTTTGGGAGCGTCAGTATGACCGGAAGACGAGCGACATGCCCGCGCTGATTGACCTCTTGAAGTGGCAGCTCGCCAGCATGAACCCGGTACCGGTACGGGCCGAGATGGAGTCTCGGATTGTGTTTCAGGGGAAGGAGCATGCCCTGACCTTTGCAACGGATGTTTCGGTTCGCGCTCTTTCGCATGGCGTTCCCGTCGTAGCTCGCTATGTGTTCAAACCGTCGGAAAAACTCCTCTATTATGCTGAAATCCCTTTCGATCCCTACCATCCCGAGCCCATCGAGCAGTTCATGAAGCTCGAGCCGGGCAAGAAGAAATCATGGCCAGAGCTCTACGCTACCGAAGCGCTTCAGGTTGCATTCTTTTTCGCGGGTGGCGAAGGGGCGTTGGAGAAGCAGTGGAACGACGAAAAAGAGATCCCGGCAGTGGTCGGGGTGCGCTGGAGTGATCGAGAAGGAGAGAAAAGGACTGCTGTGATCGTCCCGAACTCGTTTTTTCCTCGGGACTTGGAACAGGAAGCAGGCCAGAAGCTTGTCGGCGGAAAGCGTAAAGGTCAATGAAGAAGGAAGACGGCGTCATTGTCGTCGCGGTTCTATGGGTTTGCGCTCTGATCATGTGGTTTGCCATGCAAATTGGCGCTGAAACCCGTCTTCAGGG
>CALBZH010000226.1 GCA_937889795.1 uncultured Syntrophobacteraceae bacterium
TCGCTCTCGGTCGTTTTGTGCGCAAGAAGGGTTTTGAGGATCTGCTGCGCGCGTGTGCTATCCTGAGAGACAAAGGCTTCGATTTTCGTCTCACGCTCGGTGGATCTGGGCCGCTGGCGGGAGCCCTGCTCCGTTTCACGAGAGAACTGCGTCTCACCGAATTGGTCCATTTCCCGGGGTTCGTCCGATACGACCAGGTTCCGGATCTCCTGAGCACGGGCGATGTGTTCCTCATGCCGAGCGTGGTGGATTCGAGCGGGGATCGGGACGGCATTCCCAATGTGATCGTGGAGGCCCTTCGCTGCGGGCTCCCCGTGGTGGCAACCGACGTGTGCGGGATTCCAGAGGTGATCCAGGATGGCAAGACCGGCTTTCTCGCTCGCCAGCACGACCCGGCCGCCATAGCCGAGGCCATTCTGGCAATCGCCCGCGATCCGGAGAAGGCGCTCGAAGTGGCCGCCAATGGACGCGACCTGGTCACCCGCGCATTCGACCTGCGTCGGAATTGCCTGGAGCTGCTCCAGCTCTTTGATGATGCCGTCTGATGAGCCTCTCAAGGTTTGAAATAGCAACCGTGTGTTGCTCTTTAGCAGGAATCGCTTGCTGGTAGCGCCGCCTTCCACGGCGGCGTTAAGAGGGGCGGATTTGCGACCTGTGCAGTCTCGCCGCTGTGGAAGGCGGCGCCACCATGGAGCTTGGATGAACGATTATGTTTCGCTTGTCTGGTAGTGTCTTGTTCCCTCTTCCTCTTTCCCCGAAGCGTTTGAGAACTCTCTCATGAGCGAGCCAAGGCATCAGCAGCCGGATGTCGATTCCCGCACCATCCTGCGCCGCTTCTCCCACCTGCTGGGGGCGACCTGGCTGCGTGACGGTCTCCAGGCCCTGTTTCTCGTCTATCTTGCCAGGAAGAGCACAACGACCTACGGCCAGTTCATGGTCGCCATGAGTCTCGGCCAGATCCTGCTCTTCGTCTCGGAATTTGGGATCAACCAACGTCTGGTCTCGCTCCTGGTCAACAAGGAAGCGGACGACGCCGCAATCATGAATCGGGCCACGGCGCTCAAAGCCGTGCTCCTGTCCCTGGGCTGCCTGGGCATGATGGGCTTCATCGTCTGGCAGGGTTACCCGCCGGAGCTTAAGGCCGTGGTTCTGGCCCTCGGGACCGGTGTGGGTCTGGAGGCTCTGGCAAGCTCCTTTTTCGTTTCCTGCCAGGTGCGCGGGCGCCAGGACCTCGAGGCGAAGGTCCGCATGACGTCCACCCTGATTGGCTTCGGCTATGGAATCATGGTACTCCTCGTCGGTCTGTCCCCCTATTGGGTGGCGCTCTTCAAACTGATTGAGAGCGTCTCCAGCATAGCGGGCATGGTCCTCGTGGCCCGGCATTCCATGCGTTTTCGCATTCGATGGCCCCGGTTCCCTGACCTGTGGCAGTTTGGCCGGGCGAGCATGGATTTTACCCTCATGGCCATGACGACCATGCTTTACAACAAGGCGAACCTGTTCTTCCTGCAGCGGTTCGGAGGAGCCGACGGTGTCGCCCAATACAGCGCCACCTGGCAGATTGTGGACTGGATTTCCTGCGCGGTTTCCAACCTGTTGCTACGCAACGTTCTCTTTCCACTCCTCGCTGCGGCCTGGCAGGAGGATCGCACGCGATTCGTCCGGGTTGCCCGCGACTCCGTATCCAAGCTGCTTGTGGTCGCCTGCCCCCTGGTGTTTCTCCTCTTCGTGGAGAGCGACCGGATCATCCCTTTGGCTTATGGTCCGGGCTACGACGACGCCATCTGGATGCAGAAGATCCTCGTCGTTACGATCGTCATCAGCTTCGTTCACAACCTGGCAGGGTACATGATCATGAGCATGAGAAAAGAGAGGCTGCTTCTGATCATGTATCTCATCGGCCTGGTCTCGAACCTCTTCTTGTGCAGCACCTTGATCCCGGCGGCACCATTGATGGGGACCGCGCAGGCGATTGTTTTCACGAGAGCCCTGGTCGCGCTGATGACCGTCGGCTATTGCCAGCTCCGTTTGCGGCTGATCCCCCTTCAGCCCCTGCTGCAGCTGGGCTTGGCGCTGGCTCTTGGAGGAGGGGCCTACTTCCTGTTTCATGGAAGCCTGAGGCGGGAATTCGCCGAGGCCGCTGCCGTGGCGCCGGTCCTCGGGCTGGCCTGGCACTGGCTGTACCGACTGCCTTCCGGCAGGGGTCGGGAGCCCGTCGCCGAGATCGCTTAGGACTACCATGCTGGATTGCGCTCCGAGATCCCGCGTCGGCAGCGCCGCCTTCCAAGATCGGAAGAGCGTCGTGTAGGGAAAGAGTGTAGATCTCGGTGGT
>CALBZH010000227.1 GCA_937889795.1 uncultured Syntrophobacteraceae bacterium
GAACCTCGTCGGCCTGACCCAGCAGCTCGTTTCCTTCGAACGGCAGCGCATCCTGAAGATCATTTCGACCCTGAAGGCCCAGCTCCTATCGGTCCTCGGCATCATCCTGGGTCTTGGTGGCTTTCTGATCGCCATTGTGGCACGGAAGATCCTCCGCCCCCTCCGGGTTATCGAGAAGACAACAAACCGGATCGCCCAAGGTGATTTTCGACCGATTCCCGTGCTCGACACACGGGATGAAACCCAGCGGGTTGTCGAGGCATTCAACCGCATGGTGGCCGAGCTCGAAAAGCGCCAGGACCAGCTGCTCCAGGCCAAGAAGCTCTCCTCTCTCGGAACCCTGACCTCCGGCATCGCTCATCAGCTCAACAATCCGCTGAACAACATTTCCACCTCCTGCCAAATTCTCCTCGAGGAAATGGCGAAGTCGGCCCCTGATTTTCACCGACGGATGCTTGCCAACATCGAGCAGGAAGTGCACCGGGCGCGAGACATCGTGCGAGGGCTCCTGGAGTTTTCGCGCGTGAAGGAGTTTTGCCTGATCCCGGTCCCTCTGGCGCAGGTCGTCGACCGATCGGTCAAGCTGATGTCCAGCCAGATCCCCCCCGGAATCGAGCTCACGGTTGACATCCCTGCCAACATTTCCCTCAATCTCGACAGCCAGCGCATGCAGCAGGTCTTTTTGAATCTCATCGAGAATGCGGTGCACGCCATCAAGACGCCTCCCGGGCAGATCAAGATTGCCGCACGCCAAGACGACGCAGAGGGAAGCGTCCTCGTCACGGTGGAAGACACCGGAACGGGAATTCCCGAGAAGGACCTCGGGCGAGTCTTCGACCCCTTCTTCAGCACCAAGGAGGTTGGAGTCGGCACGGGCCTCGGGCTTTCGATCGTTTACGGGATCATCCAGAAGCACAACGGATCGATCGGCATTGAAAGCAAGGAGGGCGAGGGCACGCGCTTTCTTCTCCGCTTCCCCGCATCCGCAACCTGTAAGGCCCCCACGGAGTGATGTTTCATGGATGAAGCGCGGATCTTGATCGTCGACGACGAGCCCATCGCCAGGGACAACCTGGATTATGTGCTGCGTAAGGAAGGCTATCAGACCGTTGTGGCGGAAAATGGCGCTCAGGCCATCAGCGAGCTGGAGCGGGAGTCCTTCGATCTAGTGATGACGGACCTACGCATGCAGCCGGTGGACGGCATGGAGGTGCTGCGGCGCTCCAAGGAGATCAGCCCCGACACGGAAGTCATCGTCATCACCGGCTACGCAACCGTTTCGACCGCCGTGGAAGCCATGCGCGAGGGTGCTTTCTATTACGTTCCCAAACCGGTGAATATTGATGAAGTGCGCATTCTCGTTCGCCAGGCGCTCGAGAAAGGCGCCCTCAAGCGAGAGGTGTGCGCCCTAAGACAGCTCGTCGAGACGCAGAAGGCGTCTCCCCTGCTCATCGGAGCAAGCCCCCAGATGGTCCACCTCAAGAAGACCATCGAACAGATCGCGCCCACGGACTGCAACGTCTTGATTCTTGGTGAAACGGGAACGGGGAAGGAGCTGGTCGCCAAGACGGTACACCGGCTGAGCCGGCGCGCCAGCCAGCGGTTTCTTGCCGTCAACTGTGGGGCATTCAACGAAGAGCTGCTGGCAAATGAGCTTTTCGGCCATGAGCGGGAGGCGTTCACGGGAGCGCGCGGCGTCAAGAAAGGGCTCATCGAAGCCGCGGACCAGGGTACGTTGTTCCTCGATGAGATCGGAGACATGCCGCTGGCCATGCAAGTCAAGCTGCTGCGCGTGCTGCAGGAGCGGGCGTTCATGCGGGTTGGCGGCACCCAGGAAATCCCCGTGAATATCCGTCTCTTGGCCGCCACCAACAAGGACCTCAAACGCGAGGTGGAGGAGGGCAGCTTCCGCCAGGACCTCTATTTCCGCCTCAATGTGATCACGCTCATGGTGCCGCGTCTGGCCGACCGAAAAGACGACATCCTGCTGTTGAGCCGCTATTTCCTCAGGAAGTTCGCCGACGAGCAAGGAAAATCGGTTGAGACGCTGACGGACGCCGTGATCGAAATTCTCATGTCTTACGAGTTTCCCGGCAACGTTCGCGAGCTGGAAAACATCATCGAACGGGCAGTGGCACTCGCAACGGGCCCCTCCATCGACGTCCAGCACCTCCCCCATGACCTGCAGGAGCGGTCAAGTCAGATCCGGCGACACGAGCCCGGTTTCCTTACCCTGGAAGAGAACGAGCGTGAATACATTGCCTGGGTCCTCGAGCAGGTGAACGACAATCGGACCAAAGCGGCCGAAATTCTGGGTATTGACCGGGTTTCCCTCTGGCGCAAGCTGAAGCGCTACAACATGGACTGAGCCCATTATGGGTTCAACAGCACCACGTCCAGTACCGCTGACAGCTCGTCGGCCAATATCACCTCAACGCCTTCCGTGGCGTCGGGCTCCAGGCGGCTCGCATCCACCTGGTTGCCCGAAGGCAGGATGACCGTCTTCACTCCTGCCCGCTGGGCGGCCAGCACCTTCTCCCGAACGCCAGCCACCGGAAGGATGGTTCCGCTCAACGTGAGCTCCCCGGTAAGGGCCACGTCGCGCCGGGCTGGCCGCTTCGTGAGCAGGGAAATCAGGGCCATGGCGATGGTGATCCCCGCGGAAGAGCCATCCTTGGGGATTGCCCCGGCCGGGATGTGAATGTGAATATCGCGGTCTCTAAAAAACCCGGGATCGATGGAATACTCCTCGGCGCGGCTGCGGATGTGGCTGAGGGCCGTCTGAGCCGACTCCTGGAGGACGTTTCCGAGGGAGCCTGTCAGGATGAGCTGCTGATGCCCGGGCATGATGGTCGTTTCGACCGAAATGATCTCCCCACCCAGCTCCGTCCAGACCAAGCCCGTCGTCACTCCCATCCGATGACCGGTCCCTGCGATCTCATGCATGACTTTGCGGGGGCCAAGCAGCTTCCCTATCAAGTCGTCATCCACGGTGATATGCGCGGAAGCGTCTGGGTCTTGCAGGGAGATGCGGGCGAGCTTTCTGCAAATGGTCGCAATCTCCCGGTCCAGGTTCCGAAGGCCGGCTTCCAGCGTATAGTCGCGGATGACCTTGGTGACCGCGCTGGACTCGAAATGGATCTGATTGCGGCTGAGCCCGTGGTCGCGCAGCTGGCGCGGGATGAGGTAATCAAAGGCGATCCGCTGTTTTTCCCGCTCAGTATAGCCGGGGAACTGAATGATCTCCAATCGGTCGCGCAGCGCGTCCGGAAGCCGTTCGACCGCATTGGCCGTGGCGATGAACATCACGGAGGAGAGGTCAAAGGGAAGGTCCACGTAGTGGTCGATAAAGCGGCTGTTCTGCTCGGGATCGAGGATTTCGAGAAACACCGAGGCGGGGTCCCCTCGAAAATCCTGGCCGATCTTGTCGATCTCGTCGAGCATAAAGACCGGGTTTCTCACTCCGAGCCGTCTCATCTCGTTGATGATCCGCCCCGACATCGCCCCCACATAGGTTCGCCTGTGTCCGCGCAGATCCGCTTCGTCCCGAAGGCCTGCCAGCGAGATCCGGACGAATTTCCGTTCCAGCGCCTCGGCTATGGAGCGACCAATGGAAGTCTTGCCTGTTCCAGGAGGACCGGAAAAACAAAGGATCGGTCCGCGTGTCATGGTCATGTGACGCTTCTTATCCCGCACCTGCCGCACGGTGGCTCGAAGCTCGTCGAGATCGATCGGTTTGGGCAGGTAATGGGAGGCTCCTTTTTTCAGAGCGTCCACGGCCGTGCTCACGGTGGCAAACCCCGTGATCATGACCACCTCGGTGAAGGGGGCCTGCTGCTTCACTGACTCCAGGAGCTGGAGTCCATCCATTTTTTCCATCTTGAGGTCGGTCAGGATGAGATCGAACTCCGTGGTCTTCAGCCGCTCCAACGCCTCCAGCCCGTTGCCCGCCGTGGCGACCTGGTAGCCTTCCTTCTTGAGGACATATTCCAGGTTGGTGCGGGCAATTTCTTCGTCGTCGACGATCAGGACCTGGAAGTCTTTCAGCGCACACAGGGTCCGCACCGCAAGGTACTCCAGAACACGCTCCTTGACGTGATTCAGCCCGTAATGCTGGGCCTCCAGAATGGACTCCGCCCTCTTGAGGTCGAGGTTGTCTTCGGTGTAGTGCTGCCACGGGAGAGACAGCAGGAACTCGACGTAGTTGAGGCCAATCGAATACTCCGGAAGCGAGGGATCGGTCTTTTCCAGGCGTTCGACCTCTCTGGCGACGATGGCGGCGGTGGCCTCGGGCAGTTTGGCCTTCTCGACGGCGGAACGAAGCTCTGCCAGATCCTCAGCGGCCGGAGGGGGTGATTGCGGTTCCGGTTGTTCGGTTTTCCAAAAGAGTGCCATCAAGTCTCCTTCCTGGATACGCACCATCTCGACTGGTCGTCTGAAATTCCGAGCTCCATCGAGGGACAGCCAGAAAACGAGCTGCCCCCCAATCTCACCGGAGTGTTGCAAATAGCAACACTCCACTCTCCGGCGTTGCATCCTGCAATAAGATAATACATTCCATGGCTTACGATTTCAAACCCTCTCGTCTGTTGCAAATTGCAATATAGCACAGAGCCAAGCCCAGCGCACGACAGACTAATAGAATAAGAATGTCAACCATATAGAGCAGAAACGACCCCCTGGTACACAAGTTGTAATTGGAAGCGGGCGAGACGATTCGATGTGCTTCGGCAACGTTCAAAGAGAAGCGGGCCGTACGGCGGCCCGGAGAGGCAGCGAGATGGAGCACGATACGCGAGAGCTTGAACCGAGAAAGATCCTGGTGATCAGTGCTTCGGATCACCTCTCGAATGAGCTTCGGGAATACTCGGCTCACCTGGCTGAACGGATGGATTGCGGTCTGGTGCTGCTCAGCATCGGTCCGCTGTGGAACTGCGAGGTCTTTGCGCGACGCGCCGAGCGGAGCGCGCGAGACCTCCAACGAAGGGCAGCTCTGGTAGGAGTCCATTGCGAGCACATCGTAAAGTTTGGGGATGTGGAGCTTGCGATCGACGCGGTCAGAAGCCAGGTGAAGCGGGTTGCGTTTGTGGTAGCGGATACGGAAGTTGTCAAGAGCGAAGGTCTTGGGGATCTCACTATTCCAGTCTTTACGGTCAGTCCTAAAACACAACCAACGAAGGGAGACAGAATCATGAATGCGAGCACAACTTCGAAGACAACCCTTTTGGCACGCACAGCCGCGTACGGATTGCTCTCCGCCGGGCTGTACGCAGCGGTCTTCATGAACGCAGATACGGTGATGTCGTATTTTACCCGCGGTGGACTGTATGCGGCGCTTCCCATCGCAACCGTTTTTGTTTTTTCATTCGCTCACGGCAACTTCGCGAGCAGTCTATGGTCCCTCATGGGGATCGAAGCGGTCAGGAAAGACGCTCTCAGACAGGCGGAAAAGAAGGTTGTGCAGTCGCGGAAGCAGGCACAGAAGAGGCCTCGTACGTATGCCTATGTGAACCCGTTCCATAGAATGTAAATCCCTCGTCCGGACCAAGTCCTCATCTTTAGAAGGAGTCCAAACATGCACGACGCACTGCAGGGAGTGACCCAGTTCATCCAGCTCGACTTTTTGTCCATTTCGTTTCTGTTCATCGTTGGCTTCATCGGGGGACTCGTGAGCGGGTTCATTGGA
>CALBZH010000228.1 GCA_937889795.1 uncultured Syntrophobacteraceae bacterium
AGAATTCGACCCCTGCTTCGGTGATCGAGCAGTCTTGAATGCCGATCGCGGCCAGCTCCTGCCGGCAAATGGCCGCCAGCTCCGACGGGACGACTAGCGCAAACCGATGCTCGCGGGCCTGGACGTGGCGCTTGATGCGACGCTGGAGTGCTTTGGGCAGGTCGGGTCTCGGGTCCATGGCTTCCGGTTGTGGCTTCATGGTGGATGCGTTAGCGATACGCCCGGTACTATAGCGTCTTCCTGAGCAAGACGGAAGGGCTCTTTGCCTCGGACCCCGTCCTGTGGAAGCTGGAGCATGCGTCATGGCGCTCCTCCACGCGATTGCAGGGGCTTCACAAGTGTGAGCTGAACGTGAGCTTGACGAAAGAGGGGCGCTCTTATAAGCTAAACAAGCTAGCCGGGTGATTGATCGCCTTGCGTTCTCCTTTCCAGAGGTCGGCCAAAGCTATCCCGCCCAAGCGTTTCAGAATTCAAGGACTATGAGGAGCCGGTTTTTTTGAAGCGAGATGTGAGCCCATCATCCGAGATTTTTGGTGTTCCCGGGTATTATCGTCCTCGTCAGACACCCGCCGTGTGGCAGATCGAACCGCCTGATTGGCGCTCGCGGCTCAGGGACGCCCTTATAAAGGGGCTCTCCAGCCAGCGTCCCGCGGTCTTTTTTCGAGCAGACGACATTGGAGCTGGTGGGCAGGCTTTTGATGCGTTGTGCCGTTTGTTTCGAGAGCACCAGGTGCCTCTTGGGCTGGCGGTCGTGCCCGCTTGGCTCAGCTCGGCGAGGAAAGAGCAGCTCCTTGCCTCGGCCCCCATCCACGAGTCCCTCTGGGGATGGCACCAGCATGGATGGCGTCACGTGAATTGGCAGAGAACCGGTAAGAAATCGGAATTCGGGGAGCAGCGGCCTCTTGAAAAGCAGTGGCGTGACATCCTGAACGGGCAGCAAAAGATGCAGGGGATTTTTGGTGAGCACCTGATTCCGGTCTTCACGCCCCCCTGGAACAGGCTGTCCCTCCAGACACTCAAGATCCTTCAGCAGCTCGGTTTCAAGGCGGTCTCCCTCGACGGCCCTCTTCCCCGTGGAGCAAAAGGACCCGCACCGCTCAAGAACCTGCGCGTTTCGTTGGACCTCCATACCAGGAAGTCGAAAGACCCTTCGGAGGACTTCGAAAACCTCCTGGTCGAACTGCCGGGAGCGCTGAGTAAGAGGGAGCCGGTGGGTGTCATGCTGCATCATCACCGCATGACGTTGTTTGCGTTCCAATTTCTCCATGAGCTGCTCTCCTTGCTCAAGAATGATCTTCACGCAGAGTGCCTTAATTTCCGAGACCTTCTAGACGCCGACGATGCGCAATAGGCCTGCTCTGGTTTACGCCGATGCCGAGGGGAGGATCTTCGATTGGCCTCATTTGGAGATGGCCGGGAGAAGCGGCAGATCCTTCGAGCGTCTGCGACCGGGGGACTGGATCGAGCTGCCTCAAGGGAGTGAGCTGTTCGTACTGCCGGGTCGGACTCCCGTCGGTTACGATCGCAAGAAGCGGTCTTTCAGAGTCCTCTCCAGCGATCCGTATGACTCCTCCAAACCGGTTCAGGGCGTTGCTGCGTTCATGGCCCCGGCGCATACGGCGACTTTCACGGCCGCTTATGAGACGCTCCCCGGTGCCCCCCTTCTCCCGCTTTTCGCCTACACGGCAGTAGGATGGCTCGACGGACGGTTTGTTGTGGCCGGCCTGCGGGTCGATCTCGACGAGCGTCAGGATGCCAGGCACATTGACCAAACCCAAATCCGACGAAACGCTGCGAAGCGCATGCGTCGCGAATCGCAGAACCGACTGGTGCAGCACTTGGGGAAGTGCGCCCTGACCTATGGCTGCCCCGCCGCAAGAAACCTCTTCATGGACCGGTGGGAAGCTCCCCTTCCGACATCACCCATCTGCAACGCCCGCTGCCTCGGGTGCATCAGTCTCCAAGATCGGGACGATTTGTGTGCCACCCAGGACCGGATCACTTTCGTCCCGAGCCCCGAAGAAATCTGCGGCGTTGCCGTGCCGCATCTCAAAAAGGCGCCGCGTGCCGTGGTGAGCTTCGGGCAGGGGTGCGAAGGCGAGCCGTTGCTGCAGAGCCCAACTCTCGAGAAAGCCATTCGGATGATGCGGGGGGAATCGCCGCGGGGTACGATCAACCTCAACACGAACGGCAGTCGGCCGCAGGAGATCGACGGATTGTGCCGTGCGGGGCTGGACAGCATCCGAGTGAGCCTCAACAGCTGCCGGCGCGAGTGCTACGAGGCCTATTTTCGCCCGAGGGGCTATGATTTCGAGGATCTCAAGGAGTCCATTCGAAGGATGAAGGCCAACGGCCGGTTCGCCTCCATCAACTATTTCGTGCTCCCGGGCTTCACCGACCGGGAGGATGAGTTTGAATCGCTCTGCGGCTTCATCGAGGAGACCGGTCTTGACCTCATCCAAATGCGCAACCTCAACATCGACCCCGAGTGGTACCTGAAGCAGATGGCTCAAGGTCGCGAAACCGTGGCGGCCATGGGGGTGAGAACGCTCATGACCCGCCTGCTCGAGGGATACCCGCGATTGCGATTCGGCTACTTCAATCCATGTCTCGATGCTGGAGCTGACCATGTTTTTTGAGCAGGGGCCGATACGGCCTCCAAGCGAGGCGGGGAGTCTTCTGCTGCGATTCACCCGCAACTGTCCGTGGAACCAGTGCCGTTTCTGCCCCGTCTACAAGGGGCAGCCCTTTAGCCGTCGTTCGATCCAGGAGATCCGTGGTGATATCGATGTGGTGCACGCGATCATCGAGGATCTGAGGGCACTTTCGGTCAAGATGGGGCAGGGCGGAGAGATAACGGGGACGGTTGTGAACGCGGTCCTCACCGACCCGGCGCGTCAGGGATGCGACCGGCACGTCGCCACCTGGGCCTATTCCGGCAAGGGGACCGTGTTCATTCAGGATGCGAACAGCCTGCTGCTCGACACGGGTGTGCTTGTCGAGGCTTTGAGCTACCTCCGGGAACGGGTGCCGGACGTGACGCGTGTGACCTCCTATGCGCGGAGCCAGACTCTAAGCCGTAAGAGCTTGCAGGAGCTGAAGGCTCTCCGGGCGGCCGGGCTGGATCGGATTCACATCGGCATGGAGAGCGGCTCCGATGCGGTGTTGGCGTTCATGCGGAAAGGAGCCACGGCGGCGCAGCATATCGATGCGGGAGTCAAGGTGGTCGGCGCCGGCATTTCCCTTTCGGAATACATCATGCCAGGACTGGGGGGGAAGGAGTGGACTCGGGAGCACGCCATCGAAACGGCTTGCGTGC
The DNA here is from genome assembly GCA_937889795.1 of uncultured Syntrophobacteraceae bacterium. Taxonomy (GTDB): domain Bacteria; phylum Desulfobacterota; class Syntrophobacteria; order Syntrophobacterales; family Syntrophobacteraceae; genus CALBZH01. Next base: position 3,320 of record CALBZH010000228.1, read on the forward strand.
TGAATGCCATCGATCCCCATTTCATCCGGCTGAGAAGCCTCCGGATTCCGCCGCAAGTCCCCCTGCGTGAGGATGTGGAGGCCGGACGATTCATCCCACTCACGGACGACGAAACGGTCCACGAAATCCGGCTGCTGGTCGATTCGCTGCAGGGCATTCACAGCAGCTTGACCTCGGATCACATCATGAACCTCCTCGAAGAAGTTGCTGGAACGCTGCCGGAAGACAAAGGCGCCATGCTTGCCGTGATCGACCGGTACCTGGCTTTGCCGCCGGAGGAGAAGCTCCTGTTCCGCCTCGGACGCCGGGGGGGAGCCCTGAGGGCGCTTGATGAGCTGAATGATCCTCACGTGCATGGGCGCCTCGAGAGCGCACGGCGGCAGCTGGTCGCCGACTACGTAAAAGACATCGAGAGGATCATTGTTGAGCTTGGGGATCAATATATTTGATGGATTCGGTGCGCATGGTGATCGAGCTTGCGAAGAGACACTCTAGCTGGCACTCATGCTGGATTTGTTGACCATAGACAATGACCATGGTAGCGTTAGGGTGAAGCCCGGATGGGAGAAGCC
>CALBZH010000229.1 GCA_937889795.1 uncultured Syntrophobacteraceae bacterium
GGACCTGCTGCCCACAGCCTGCGCAGGGCAGGTAGGACGCGGGTGTCTCGAGGGTCTCCAAGCAGGTGCCGGCCGCCTTCACGACGAAAAGATCTTTGGGACTACTGGCCAACAGCATCGACACACGGCTGTCGAGGATCTCCTGAAACCGCACCACTTCGTCCAACGAGATCTGATTGTGGACGATCTTCTCTTCGAGGAGACGGAATTCTTCCTCGTCGCCGAAGGAGAGTCCCTTGAGCTTGAGCGCAAAGCCTTCGGACCCGTTGCGGATCGAAAAGGTGTAGTTGTGCTTGCCGAAATCGAGCACCTTCAGGCTCTGGTTGCCGAGCGTCACCCCGAGAAGGACTTGGAGGGCATCCAAGGCCGAGGTGCAGTTCTCGGCCAGGACGGAGATGTGTCCCGAGGTCTCCCCGTCCTTAGAAGAGCAAATCCCGTGCACACTCGCAAGCCTTGATGCCGATGGCCAGCTCAGGACACAAGTGCCCGTGGAAGTCGACGACTCGTTTGACGGTCATGTTCACCAGCATTTTGCGGTCATCCCTGTAAAAAGCCATGAGCTCATCGTCGCCCAGCACACGGAAGCTGAGCACCCAATGCCCTTGGCTGATACCCCGTCCCGGTTCGAGCCCATGAAAATAGAGGAAGTAGACTTCTCCGTCGTCAGCCTTGATCAAGAACCCGTGCAGAGCCGCACCATCCCGGATCCTGAAACGGCCCAGAACCTCATGAACCGACCGCCCTTGCCTTCTGTGCATGAAATGAACGGGTGCCTGTCGGGCAGAATCGAAGTCTACTGCCACCTTCTCTTGGATGTAGCGCAGCCAATCGTGTCGTATGGATCGCAAAGCCTCCACTGCGTTCATGGGTACCCTCCGTTTGGCCATCGAATGATGCGTCCCTAGCGCTCCCCTTCGTGCGCAAGCTGGATCGTCACGTGAAAGAAGCCAGGAAAAACCGAGAAGACTTCCGCTTGTCAGAACCTTCCTGGCTTCTATTGGCGCAACAACGGGGCAGATTCTGTAGCTTCCGACAACAGCTTGATCGGCCTAAATTTCCATGCTCTGTGACTCGTCCACCGGGCAAGTGCTTGTCAGCCCACAGTCGCCACCCAAAGCCGGGGGGATGGCGCGTCCATGACTCACCACAACCAACGAGGTCCCCTCCACCAGCGCCACGAGACGGGATACCGTCCTTGCAGGACGGGGAATCAGGATCTTGGGGGTTCAGCCCGTTCGGTCCTTCCATCGAGTGCCAGGAGCATCCCGAACGGCGGACGCACCCGGGCCAGCGTGAGCTGTCACTGCTTTCGTCCGATCACGGCGTAGAGTCGATCTGTATCCACCGCCGTCAGGATCTCGCAGCCGGCATCGACAAGGTAGCCAGCGACGACCGTCGCCTCCGGCAGGTGGTCCACCGCGACGGCCGGGGAGACGGTCTTGTGTAAATCGTTGATGTGGTCTCTGCCCTGGGAATGGCAGATCGCGATGGCCCCGCCTGGCCTCAAGCACCGCGCCAATCGTCTCACGGCATGACGCTGGTCCTCGAAGTGCGGAAAGACGGAATAACAGACAATGACGTCGAAGGTGCATGGCGGAAGATCCGCATCGCAGACGTCGCCCACCACGTAGCAGACATTTTCGGGGCCGAGGTTCCGCTCGGCGATCCGGATCATGTTTTCGGCCATGTCGATGGCGGTGATCCTGCCCCTGCGGCCGACGCGCTTTCGCAGATACGGAATCAAGATGCCCGTTCCGGTCCCCACATCCAGAACGGCGTCACCCGCCCGGATGGGCACAAGGTCGAGAATCTCTCGGATCTTCTCGGGGTCGTGCCGACACCTGGCATCCCATGTCTCGGCCATCGCGTTGAAGAGCTCCTTGCGCGTCATGCCTGGTTCCCCTGGGCACCTCAAGAGATAATCGCTTCAGGACAGGTGAAGCCCTCCCGGCTCCAGGTAATTTGTCACGTAATCGTTGACCGCATCCTCCAAGGAGCGGAAAGCCAGGGGGCAGCCCGTTGCCCGGAGTCGATCGACACTTGCCTGAGTGAAGTATTGGTATTTCGGACGAAGGGATTCGGGCATGGGGATGTAGTCGATTTTCGCTGGGAGTCGAAGCGCATGGAATACGGCTCGGGCCAGGTCATTCCAGGACCGCGCGACCCCGGTGCCGAGATTGAAGAGGCCGTTCACCTCCTCATGCCCGAGGAGCCACCACATCACCTCCACGCAGTCCTTCACATACACGAAATCCCGTCGCTGCTCCCCGTGGCCGCAGTCCTCCCGGTGGGACTGAAACAGGCGCACCCTTCCATCCGACATGACCTGGTGGAAGGCCTTGAAGACCACACTCACCATGTCGCCCTTGTGGTATTCGTTGGGACCCAGCACGTTGAAGAATTTGAGACCGACGATATGGTCGAGGAGGCCGTTTCGTCGGGCGTGCAGGTCGAACAGGTGCTTCGAGTAGCCATACATGTTGAGCGGTTTCAGCAGGGTGATGTCCGTCGCATCAGAAAACCCGTCTTCGCCGTCGCCGTAAGTGGCAGCGCTGCTCGCATACAGAAAGCGCACACCCCGGGCGACCGCCCACTCGGCCAGAATGCGGGTGAACCGGGTGTTGTTTTCCATCAGATAGTCGGCGTCCCGCTCGGTTGTGGACGAGCACGCCCCCATGTGAACGATGGCATCGGGGACGAAGGTGAGACTCCCCTCCAGCAGCTTCCGTAGAAAGTCATCCTTGTGCAGATAATCGGCATAGCTCAATCCAGCGAGATTCTTCCATTTCTCGGTGTCTCTCAGCCGGTCGACCACGAGGATTTCTTCGATGCCCTCCCGGTTGAGCTTCCAGACAAAGGCGCTGCCGATCAAGCCCGCTCCACCCGTGACAATGACGCGGTTCAACGGTCCGATTCCTTTTCTTGTTCGAGGTGACGGAGTATTCCGTTTGAGCTTGGTATCGTTTCTCTCGAGGGACGCGTAAGCTTCCTTTGGCGTCATTCCCGTGCCGGACACCTAACGAGGCTGGAGAATGGCAAGTGCCTTCTTGAGGTGCTCGTTCTGGCGGAGGGCATACCGAGCCACTTCCATGATCTCCGCCGCAACCGCATCTCCTTCCAGCATTTTCGCATCATCAGCCAGCTTCTCGTAGAAGGTCGCGTGCTCGCTGTTGTGCTGCACTGCATGCTCGATTCGGACGACGAGCTTCCGCCGTGGGGAAAGCTCAGAGGTCCCGCAGTGCGGAGCGTGGTAATGGCCGCAAGGCTCGTCATGATGATGGTGCTCGTCGCCAGAAGGGTGGTGATTGAGCTGGTTTCCGCGATGGTGGCTCATGTGAGTTGCTCCTTTTTGCACCGATCGACTCGAGAATCACCGCCCTCGGAAAAAAGAAAAGCCAAGACGGCGTCAGGCAGTGACTACCCGAGCCTTCTTGGCTCTTGCTGTGTACTGGGATTGGATGAAGCGTCGAGGCAGGCGACTTCCGCCCGTGCCTTGATTGTGGGGCCACCATAAAGGGTGCTTGTCAGGAAGTCAAGCCGCGTGATCACGACTCTCATCCCGAAGGGAATTGGCTGGCGGGGCGGATGAGGAAGGGGACTCAGCCCAGGAGCAGTCTGAGAGGAATCATCGGAGAAAAGGTGAACCCCTGCCTCTGGTAGAAGCGTTGAGCGGAGGCATTGTCTTGATCGGTGAGCAGCGTGAGCCGGCGGCAGCCTTGCTCCCGAGCGAAGCGTATGGCGAAGTCAAGAAGTTGCGAACCGATGCCTCGGTCCCGAGCACCGGGCGACACCACCATGTCTTCAAGCCATGCCACTTTGGCTCCCAATGCCGTGGAAACGGTGTAGAGGAGGCTGACCATGGCAAGGACCTTGCCGTCATCACGCGCAACCAGGATGTGTCCTGTTTCCGGAGAGCCCAGGATCAGATCCAGCCCCCGTCGCTGAGCGTCACGGCTCGGAGAAAATTCCGCTTCTTGTGAGAACAGGACCGTCAGGAGTTCACACAGGGCAGGCATGTCGGACGAGACGGCGCAAGTCACTTCCATGGGAAGGTCCTTTCC
>CALBZH010000230.1 GCA_937889795.1 uncultured Syntrophobacteraceae bacterium
GCACAGCTTCGAAGGATTGGCAAGGAAAAACGTAATAAAAATCACAATGAGACTGGGGGCCAGTCGAAGGCTGGCTCGACCGATGGGAATCAGTCAGTGAGCCCGAAAGAGGAAGCGCCGCATGCTCACATTCTCGATCAGTCCGATGGCCAGACATAGTGAAATAATGGACGAGCCTCCATAGCTCACAAAGGGGAGCGTGATCCCCACCACCGGCAGCACGCCGATCACCATTCCGATGTTGATGAGAGCTTGCCAGAGAATGAGCGAGGTCATTCCAATCACGATGAGCGTTCCGAAGCGATCCTTGGAACGGCGTGCGACCCGAAAGGAAAACGCGATTAGCGCGCTCAGCAGTACGAGCAGGACCATGCAGCCAACAAACCCCCATTCCTCGGCCCACACGGAAAAGATGAAGTCGGTGTGCTTTTCCGGAAGGAAATGAAGCTTGTTCTGGGTGCCGTTAAGAAAGCCCTTGCCCGTGAACATGCCCGACCCGATGGCGATTTTGGACTGCCGAATGTGGTATCCGGCACCGAGCGGATCCAGATCGGGGCGAATGAGAATGAGAATCCGCTTCTTCTGGTAGGGTTTGAGCACATGCTCCCAGATCGGCCAGATGAGCGGAACGGTAACGGCGGTCACAATGGCCAGATATCGCCATCGAATGCCCATGAAAAAGATGATCGTCAGCGAGGTGGCCAGCAGGGTAATGGCCGTTCCGAGATCCGGCTCGGCCAGAATCAGAAGCAGTGGGATGGCAACCATGACTCCAGGGATGATGAGCCTCACAAAGCTGGGGTAGGGTGGGATATCCTGGGACGAAAAATAGCTCGCCAATGAAATAACGATCACGATCTTCATGAATTCGGACGGCTGGAACTGAAACCCGAGAAGCTCCAGCCAGCGCTTTGACCCGTTGACCTCACGCCCGACCACCAGAACCACAGCCAAGGCAATCACAACGGCCACGTACAGCCACATGCTCGCCACCCGCAGTTTCTGATAATCCACCATGAGACTGCACGTCATAATGCAAAAGCCCATAGCAAGCCACACCAGCTGCTTGATGAACAAGTTGTGGGCCGGGTTGGCCTTGATTTGCTGAAAGAGTGCACTGTAGATGCTGAGGAGTCCTATGGCGATGATGCCTAGAAGCACCCAGATGATCGACCAGTCAAAGTTTTCGATGAGACGCCTGTCCATCATGGGCGGAACCGCTCCGAGCTCGGGTTTCCCCTATTGCTTTGCCTGCTTCATTTGGAGGTAGGCGAGAATGACTTTTTGCACCAGCGGAGCTGCGACGGACGATCCATGCCCTCCGTGCTCAACCAACGCGCCCACGACGATCTGGGGATCGTTGGCCGGCGCATACCCCACAAACCAGGCGTGATCACGATCTTTTAGCTTCGCCACTTTCTCCAACAGCTTCCGGTTGGCGTTTTCGGCCAGATGGACGACTTGTGCCGTTCCTGTCTTCCCGGCCATGGTCACCGATTTGTCCTTGATCCCGTGGGCCGTCCCGCGTCCATCTTCAACAACCCCCGTCAAGCCGCGCTGAACAAGCTGAAAGTAACGGGCGTCGATCGGGATCTTCCGTTTAACCTTGGCTTTGATCTCATCGTCTTCCTTCGAGGTGTTCCCTTCGATCCGGCTAACCACGTGCGGCTGCCACAGTGTTCCCCCGTTTGCGATAGCCGCGTAGGCTAAGGTCATTTGTAGCGGCGATGCCAGATCATAGCCCTGGCCGATGGCAATGGAAAGGGTCTCCCCCTTCTGCCAGGGAACGTGAAGGGCCTGCTTCTTCCACCACGAGGTGGGGATCAAGCCCGGATTTTCCCCATGCAGCCCAATGCCCGGTCTTTCCCCGAGACCGAAATGGTTCGCATACTGGGCGATGCGGTCCACACCCAGCCGCATGCCGGTCTGGTAGAAAAAGACATCACACGACTGGACAAGCGCCCTCTCAAGATCCACCGTTCCATGACCATGGTCGCGCCAGCACCGATACTTGCGATTTCCGAAGGGGAAATAGCCCGGACAGTTGAACGTTGTCTCAGGCGTGATGACCCCTTCTTTCAGTCCCGCCAACGCGACGATGGCCTTGTACGTCGATCCGGGAGGGTATGCCGCCCCGATCGCACGATTCAACAGCGGGTGCCGGGGGTCCTTGCTCAAGGCTTGCCATTCGTCCTTTTTCAAACCGCGGATGAACTTCTCCTGGTCGAACACGGGACTGTTGGCCATCGCCAGCACCGAGCCGCTGCCGGGATCGATCGCCACGATCGATCCAACTTTTCCTTCCAGGCAAGACTCCGCGATCCTCTGCAGCTCGATGTCGACGGTAAGCCAGAGGCTGCGCCCCGGAATTGGCAGGACCTCGTCCAGTAGCCTTCTACGACGGCCAATGGCATCGACTTCAACCTGCCTTCCTCCCCGCTTGCCGTGTAAGTACTTTTCAAACCCGCTCTCAACGCCAAATTTCCCAACGTCCTCACCGATGACATAGCCCTCGTAATGCTCACTCTTGAGCTCGCCCTCCGTAATCTCGCTCAGATAACCAATGAGGTGGGCGGCCGTCCCGTTGCAAAGGTATTCCCGCTTGGGCTCGAGCTGAATCGTCACTCCCGGCAGCCGCACCCGATTACCCTCAATGCGCGCCAGACAATCGCGATCCAAATCAGCCACCAATCTCAGCGGCACGAACTTGGGAACCTGTTTGTGAGTGTCCAAAACCTCCTGCAAATCCTTGGGATTTTTGCCGCACAGCTTTGCCACCTCGCGAAGGGTGTACTCCATGTCGGCAACGTCTTCCCGGATGATCTGCAAGTGATAGGCAGGACGGTTCTCCACCAGCGGGGTGCCATTGCGATCGAAAATGATACCGCGCTGGGCGGGAATGTCTTCCAGCCTCAGCCGATTGTTTTCGGACTGATAGCGATATCTGGCCCCTTGCAGGACCTGAAGGTGCCAAAGCCGCACCGAATAGATGAAAACCACCACGAACACGATCGCCAGCATCAGCATCACCTGCCTCTGGAAAATGACATTCTCGATCGCTTCCCAGTTGGTCAGGTTAAGGCCTTCTGCTTTCGACTTTTTTCCTTTGGCACTCATAGGTCCCCCCTTGGTCCGGGACGGTCCGCTCCCCCGGGGATCTCTTGACTGAAACCTATCCTAAGCGCCCCCGATACCCCCATCAGACGTGAATTCTGCCAAAGCCCAAGAGGGGAAAGATGACAAAAGGGGTCACGAGCGTCATGAAGATGGAGCGGAGAAAGAGATTCTGCCACGCACTCAAGGTAAGCGACGAGCCGGCGGGGTCGAGAATGAGAAAAAGCCCCAGCACCAGGGCCTGACCGACAGCACAGCCTCCCACCAGGCCCATCTGGTACAACGGGTTGTCGAGCTCGAACCGGTCGGCGGAAACGTTGACCAGGCAAACCGCCACGACGTACGAGAGAACGTGAAACCCGAGGAGTTTGCCAGAGAGCGTGTCAGCGATGTATCCCCACACGCAGGCCCACAGCAGTCCTGGCAGGAACGGCCAATCCAGAGCAACTCCGAAGGTAACCGGCAAGAGCAGATCCACTCGCATGCCAAGATACGGCAGCCTGCAGATCCACTGAGCCTGAATGAGAAACAGAATCAAGGTATACAGGACGGGCCAGCCGACTCGGGTCCAATAGCTGGAGCTCCTGGCCTGCTTGAAGCCCATCGGAGGCTTGGGAGGTGACGATCGGTGTGACCTGAAAGAAAAGACGTCCATGCTTCAGTTGCCGAGCATTGTTTCCGGTAAGGACGCACCGCTTCGCAGAATGAGCAGCTCCTCGAGCGCGCTCAGACGGACGAGCGGCCTCACTTCTATCTTTTGGAACAAGTCCACCGGATCTTTGATGATTCCCTGCACGACCCCGAGCCGCAGTCCTTTCGGGTATACCCCGTCTTTTCCCGAGGAAAGCAACAGATCTCCAACTTGCACATCAAGGTTTCCCCGGACATATTTCAGCACACAGGCATTGGCATCGCGACCGGCCAGAATGCCCCGGACGCGATTCCGCTGGATGATGGCGTCTACCCCGCTCGAAGGGTCCGTGATGAGCAGCACGCGCGCGTAATGGTCAGACACATCCAGAATTCTGCCGACAAGACCTTCGTCGTTGACGACGGCCATATCGGGTGCGATTTTGTCGCGAAAGCCCTTGTCCACAATCAAGGTCTGAAACCAGCCTGTCATGTCATGCATGACGACCTGAGCCGCGATCGCCTCCCCTTGCACCGTTGTCCTGAAATCGAGGAGTCGGCGAAGGCGAAGGTTCTCGATGTAGGCTTCCCGGTATTCCGTGACCTTCTGCTCCAGACTGGCGACCTGGTGCTTCAGCACTTCGTTTTCGTCCCGTACGTTCCTCAGCCACACATACTCGCTGACCGTTCCTTCAACCAAGCCACTGATATTGCCGAGCGATTTGATTAGTGGCCCCACGGTCTCGACGAAAACACGCTGTATGAGGTCCATCGTGGCTGGAGGTCGGAAGTTCAACGAGAAGATGTAGAAGAAGACGCTCAGGAACACGAAGAGCAAGAACGCCCCGCGCAGTCGGCGTATCCACCCCATCATAAGCTTGCAACCCTGTTTCGAAGACCTTTCGGCGGCACACGACTGCCGTGGCTACGTGAGCACGCCCTTGAGAACCTCGATTTCTTCAAGGGCTTTACCCGATCCCAGAACAACGGTCGACAACGGGTCTTCTGTCAGCGTGATGGGAAGCCCCGTTTCAAGCCGTAACAGATGATCAAGGTTCTTCAGAAGAGCGCCGCCCCCCGTGAGCACGATCCCCCGATCCACAATATCCGCTGCCAGCTCGGGCGGGGTTTGCTCCAGCGCGATCTTGACCGTCTCGACGATCGAGTCGATTTGCTCTTGAATTGATTCACGGATCTCGTCCGAATTCACCTCCACGGTCTTGGGGATGCCGCTCACCAAGTCCCGCCCCTTGATCGTCATGGTTTCGGTCTTGTCCAGCGGGTAGGCGTTTCCAATGGTGGTCTTGATGAGCTCAGCGGTCCGTTCACCAATCAGAAGATTGTATTTGCGCTTGATATGCTGGAGGATGGCAAGGTCCATCTTATCCCCCCCAACTCTCACGCTCCGGCTGTAAACGATGCCTGCCAGAGAAATGACGGCAACCTCCGTGGTCCCTCCTCCGATGTCCACCACCATGTTGCAGATCGGCTCGGTAATGGGCAGCCCAGCCCCAATGGCGGCAGCCATGGGCTCCTCGATGAGATACACTTCTCGAGCCCCGGCAGATTCGGCGGATTCTCGAACGGCACGGCGCTCGACCTGCGTCACCCCCGAAGGGATGCACACAATAATCCGGGGCCTCACAAGCCGATGGCGGTTATGGACCTTACGGATGAAGTGGCGAAGCATAGCCTCGGCGGCGGTGAAGTCGGCTATCACGCCATCCTTCATGGGGCGAATCGCGGCGATGTTTCCGGGGGTCTTCCCCAACATCAGCTTGGCGTCCTTGCCCACAGCCCAGACAGAAGCCTCCCCCTTTTCGTCCCGCCTCACGGCCACAATGGAAGGCTCGCAGAGTACGATCCCCTTGCCGCGAACGTAAACGAGAGTGTTGGCTGTACCGAGATCGATGGCGAGATCGTTGGAAAACCATCCCAGGATTCGATTCCATACCATCAATTGTTGTTCTCCTTTCGCTCTGAGCTTTCCTGCCTTTCGAGAAGAATGAACTTCATAGCACGGGCACATCCGTTCTTCAATCACTAAGACGGCGCAGCCCGTATTCTCGAGTATCCGCCCCAACTCTGCCGAGCTTACTTTCGACCCCTTCCTCACGACGAAGACCCAAGGCGGAGGTACGGGCCTGGGACTTTTTGATCGTCAAGAGCATCATCGAGGATGGCCAGCCCAAGCCCCGTTCCATCGAGCTTCCGACTGGTGAAGCCATCGGCCTGTTGAAATGCCTCGACAATGGTTTCGGTTCCTTCGCCAGGAATCCCGATGCCCGTATCCCGGACGACGGCATGCAGCTTGATCCGTTCTTGGCGCGGCGCTCGTCTTCCCTCAACGTCACTGGCTCGCGCAGGGCCTCTGCGCCTTGACTCAGTCAACAAGAAGACAGGAGGTCCGCAGGACTTCACGAGAGCCTTTCCCTGACTCTCGCGGGAAAATGAGGCTTGACACTCTTTCTTTAATTCGCTTATGTGTGTGGGTTCGCTCCAAGCGGGGAGACGCGATTGCCGCCAACTGGCGATTCGTCCAACACCATCTTAATAGAGAAGAGAGCAAGGAAACGAAAAATGAGCAAACGTACTTTTCAGCCCAGCAATATCAAACGTAAGCGAACCCATGGCTTTCTTGAGCGCATGTCCACCCGTTCGGGTCGCGATGTCATCCGGCGCAGACGAGCCAAGGGGCGCAAGCGCTTAGCCGTCTAAATGACCGAGCAATCTGCGCGGCACAGCGTACAGCAGGGTGGCGCTTCGGGAGAAGAATTCCGGTTTCGCGCGAGAGAGCGGCTCCGTTGCTCCGAGGACTACCAGAGAGTCAAGAGAACCGCCAGGCGATTTCGCACGACACATTTCGGCGTCAATGTGGCGTTCAACGATGTGGGATACCATCGGCTGGGACTCGTGGTCCAGAAACGCTTTTTTGACGCCGTTCGCAGAAACCGGATCAAGCGCTGCCTGAGGGAATGGTTCAGATGCCACAAGCAGGAGATCCCGCCGCCGGGCAGAGATATCGTGATCATCGCCCGCTCCGGAGCCGAACGCCTCAAGACCGCTGAAATCGCTCTTGAGCTTTTTGACGCCGTGATCTCTCGATTGGGTAACGACCGAAATGGTTAAATCGAGCCTACTCTTTCTCATCCGGTTCTACCGGAATTATCTCTCGCCGCTCAAAGGACCGACCTGTCGGTTCTATCCCTCATGCTCTCAGTACGCGTACGACGCCCTCGTGGTCCATGGGACGGTGAAAGGGCTTTGCTATGCGCTCTGGCGCCTCTTGAAATGCCATCCATTGCACCCCGGCGGCTACGATCCCGTCATCAAACCGGGCCCCCGCAGCTCGCGTTGAATCCACTCTATATGGAGTCCAGCTGAATGGAAAAAAGGGCTATCGTCGCACTCGTTTTGTCACTGCTCGTGCTGGTTTTCTGGGAGTACTATTTCGGTATCATGAAGCCTGCACCCCCTCCGCCACAGCAGCAGACAAGCCAGGAGAAGGAAACCGCTCCAACGGCTCAAAGCCCGCAGCCCCAACTCGCGCCTCTCATTGAGTCGCTCAATCCCGCCACGGTTTCGGAAGATCGACTCAAACAGATGAGCCAGCAGTTCCCCCATTGGACACTCGACACCCCGCTCTACACCGCACAGATACTTGCTTCGGGTGCCCGCTTCGGCTCCGTGCGGTTGAAGCACTTCAGGCAGGAGATTGCACCGGACTCACCGCCCATGCAGCTCATTTCGGCGCTGAGGAGCGGCTATCTGCCCGGAGCGGTGGATCTTCTGCATCACCCGGACTACCAGCTCTCGACCATTCCCTTCAGCTCCGACAGTCCAGCGGAGGTCACGTTCGATCCTGCGGGCGGGACCAAGGCTGTGACCTTCGTCGGAGAAGTGCCTGGCCGATTGCGGGTGACCAAGACCCTCAGTCTCAATGGGGATTCTTATGCCAGCGATCTCGAAATTCGTGTCAAGAACCTTGGCATCGACAAGATCGTCGTTCAGCTGGGTCTAACCTTCTATTTTGATCCTCATGTCGCCGCCGAGCACGACAGCTCGTACAACCAATCCATCCTGTCGAGCATCGAAAAGGGCGCGCTGACAGACCACGCCTTCAAGGACCTGTCCAAGAAGGATCTCCAGCTCAA
>CALBZH010000231.1 GCA_937889795.1 uncultured Syntrophobacteraceae bacterium
TGGCTCACGCATCAGTTGTTCCGTAAGCTCGCCTCACCTGGTCGCATTTATCGCTTCTGGCGGCAGGCCGAGGCTTTCTTCAAAGCCTTGCTTGCCGAATTCCGCGAGATAGCCGCTGCGGACCCGAACCGCCGACGAACGCGACGTTTTGTCATCAAACCGGATAACGATTCATCCGGTCCATGGGAAGACCGGCAGGTCTATGGCGGACGTTATGGAGAGGCCCCCGTTAGCCTGTTATATCGGGAGCAAACGGGGGACTTCCTTACCATCTGCAACCTGGCCCGACTTCTGAAACCGGAGCAAGACAAGGATTGGCTGTGCGAAATCACGCGCCAAACTCCTCTGGAGTTAAAAGCGGATGACAGCGTGGAAGTCATGAAACTCAAGGTGCAATCGGCAGCGGACGATGCAGGCGCTCTGGGCGTTTACCACCCGGTGATCCCCCTTGAGCTTTCCCCGGTGCGCTTTCGGGTCCTTCTGCCGCTTGAAGCTGTGTCCGGCTGTGTGGATCGGACGATTGAAGCATGGAGAGATCAATTTGCCCGTGTCTGGGACCGGCTGCCGCTTCGGATTGGCGTTGTGGCCTTTCCGAGGATGACGCCGTTTCAGGCCGTGATAGAGGCCGCGCGCAACATAGAGGATGATCTTGGCAAGGTCAAAGACCATGATGGGGTCAAGGAGAATGAGCCTGAAACTTGGCGAGTATCAGGATGCGAAACACGGGAGGGCGTCACCGCCCTCAGCCTCAAGTCTCTTGATTATCCGCAAGAGCTTCTTCAAACCATACCCATCAGACTCCCCGATGGACGGGAAGACGTGTTTTATCCGTACCTTGCCGTGGAAGACAAGCAAGTCCGCTTTCCTCTGGATTTCCAGCATCCCGACGGCCAGGTCTTGCGGCACGCGAAGGACTTGAGAAGCGGGGACGGGGTTTTCGTTCATCCTTCGCTTATTGCAACAATTTTCATGGACGGCACGGCCAAGCGGTTTGAACCTTTGAGTCGTAGACAGCTTACGGAATGGCTGCGGATGAGAGATCTCTGGAGACTGATAGGCTGGCGCGCACCAAGTCAGACCGCGCTCCGCGGCGCATGGTCGGAGCTTTTGGAGCGGCGCGAGGCATGGCAGGGACCGGACGGGGCATGGTTGGAGGGAGGAAAGACGGCATGGCTCGATTTCGCACGAGCGGTGTTCCATGAATGTCTGGGTGTTCGAGGCGCTTGCCTTGAGACGTTGGTGGAAGCCGCTGGGGACGGACTCCTGGACTGGAGCCTGGAATGGCACATGAGCATACTAAAAAAGCAAGTGTCCGGAGGTGACCGATGACAACAAACAATCGGAGTTTTGTGACATTTCCGTTTGCCGGGATGGCGCTCGATCCCATCCATGTAGGCACGGGTGGAACTCGGCTTGGCAGGGTGGATAACACCATCGTGCGCGACCCGGTCACGCGGATACCGAAGATTCCTGGCTCGAGCATCGCGGGAGTCATGCGAGCCTACACAGCCATGGCAAGGGAGAAATACCCCAAATGTGCCGGCCTTGGTCAGCCGGAGCGCGACGGTGCACAGAGGCATTGCGGAGAAGCCGATTGTCCCGTGTGCACCGTGTTCGGCTTTGCCAAAGGCATAGGTTCGAGTGGCGGGTTCGCGGGACTGGCCGCATTCAGCGACATGCATGTGCTGCTCTTTCCCGTGGCGTCGCAATTGGGGCCGCAATGGATAACGTGCCCAATGACATTGCGGCAAATGGGCATCGCGGAATTTTCAGAACTGGCTGACTTGCCTGAGCAGCAGGTCGTTTACCGCAAAGCGGACGGGGCGGCAGCTCAGCCATCATTGAATCTCGGCTGGCTTCTTCTGCCGGTCAAGACGGATTGGCAGCCACTGAGCAAGATTGCTCAAAAGATCGAAGCACTGGGTATACCGGGTTACATCATCACCCACTTGGGTGTCGTCTCCGACAAGCTGTTTACGCACATCGTGAACAGCAACCTCGAAGTACGGACCTCGGTCGCCATCGATCCGGCCACTGGAGCGGCCGAGGAAGGGGCGCTATTCACCTATGAGGCCCTGCCTCGAGGCACAGTTCTTTTCTGGGAGGTAACCTGCCGGAATCCAAAACACTTTAAGATCAATCAAGATAATGTGAAGGCGGTCGACTCACCGGAAAAAGTCAGAGATGTTGTCACTGATGCCCATTCTTATCTGGAGCATCTCGGCATCGGCGGCATGGGAAGCCGGGGCATGGGACGGTTGCGCGTGCTGGCAACGAAGGCGCCAGCCGGTGCGGATGAGCCAGGAAAGGAGACCTCGTAATGGACGCTCCGACCTTTGAAAACCTGGACCTTGCTTGTGCCAAGGTGGGTAAGACCATGGCGGAGATGCCGTCAAAGGAGCTTGAGAACCTCGTTACGAGTGCGCTCGCTGTTCTGGAAGAGCAAGGAATGTATGCGCTTTTTTTATTTCTTGAGGCGCAAACCAAAAAAAACAAGGAAATTTCAAAAGGCATCCGCGATGAGCTCTCTAAATTTCTAAAAGTAACGCCGAAACAGGCCCCTTTGCTTTGCTCCAGTAGTGTCGACATCTTTGCCTCGCTTCAACAAATGGCCGAGGATCTCGATAACCTGCTGCTGGCTCGTGATCTGGTCCGGCAATCTCTGGTTTACGCCCGCTATCACGCGCGAATCCAAGAAAAGAGCGAGGTGGGGACATGACCTGGACGGCACTTCAATGGGTTTGGCGACTGGAAGCACCTCTTTTCATCGGCATGCCACCGGCAGGAGCGCTGAACCGGTGCCGACCATATGTCCCGGCGCGTGTGCTTTGGGGAGCTGTGGCCGCTGAGATATCCCGATCAAGAAGCGGAGAAAGCTTTCCGGATTACGGCAAACTTGGATGGGAAGTCGCTCTCAACTGCCGTTTCACCTACCTCTTTCCGGCCGAGAAACGGGGCGATAAGTTCCTGGCCTGGATGCCGAAATTTGAAAGGACAAGAGGCGTCCAATGGCACCGCAACGGCGGCGAGAAAAGTCTGTCGGATCGTGACTTCAGACGTCGTCTGCTGGACTCCCGCCCCGGCACGGCGATCGCTCCCGAATCGGACTCGGCGTCCGAAGGCTCCCTCCGGGAGACGGAATGCATCAATCCCTGGTGGCGTGATTCCAGCGGCAAAGGGGAAACGGGTTCCACGCTGCTCTTAGGGTACGTCTTCTTGAGAAATAACGGCTTTCGGAGGCAGTTGGACACTATTGAAACCCTCTTTGTCGGAGGCGACACCAGATACGGCCTTGGGAAAATATGCCGTGTG